>CALPON020000115.1 GCA_943325195.2 Sphingobacterium thalpophilum
ACTGAACTGTCCATTGCAATTGCTTTTTCTGACTCCAGAATCCCTAAAGAGTCTTTGCCCGTTTTGGAGAGGAGAAAGCCCTTGTATTTGTAGTCTGCCGGCAGGTATTTAAAAGTGGGACCAGCCATTTGGAAAAAGTTATTGAGCGCCTGTAGTCCCTTTTTATAAGAAGCGGTATCGATTTTATTACCCATCTCTGCATAACTATATCCCGCAAGACGCTCGAGGTACACATTGCTGAAATTTGACTTTTTCAGACCCTCGTATTCTTTCGCTGCTTCCGCATACTGTTTATTGCTGAAAAGTGCGCTCATGAAACGGTAACGTGCCTGGTCGCTATTATTAAGCTCTAAGTATTTTTTCCAATTCTCAATCGATTTGGCAGGTTGTGCAGCGAGATAGTAGAGCTCCGCGATTTCCCGGTAAGCGGGGGCAAAGTTGGGATCGAGTGCCATTGCTTTTTTATAGAAGTCCAGTGCGAGATTATAGTTGCGTCCTCTCTGATATAACTTCCCCTCGCGCAGTAAGCCCGTTGTGCTTTTTGGATTTAACTGTGTTGCCATCTGATAAGATTTTACGGGCGCCCCGCCTTCAGTTGGATTTTTTTCTAGTTGCGCATCACCAAGAAGAATATAGTTCTCGGCATTTTTTGGTTCGAGTTTAACCGCAAGTCCCATCAGGCGAAGTGCTTCATCGGCATCCTTTGGATCGGCAATTAGCCAGGCTTCTGCAGTTTTACGAAGGACTTCTGCATTTTTTCCGCCAGAGAGGGTGAGCGCCTTGTAGAACATCGTCTTTGCATCTGCCACCTTGCTTTTCTGCAGGAAAACTTTTCCTGCGCCCACGTAGTTCAGGGGAGAGGTTGCATTTTGTTCAATGCCTTTGTTGTAGTACAAAGAGGCGCTATCCACATCGCCGGAGCGGTAAAAGTTTTCGCCGTAATAAAAATAATTTTCACCTTTCGCAGGCTCTTTTGCAAGCAGGACACGGAAACCAGCCGCAGCTTTTTCGAAGTTTTCGTTATCGGTTTTTGTTATGTTTTCCTGTAAGGTCTGTGCGCTCATTGCGCCGGCCAGACAGACTAATGCGGCATTAAATAGCTGTTTCATTCTAAAAAACAATAAAAATAGTGATTATGTGTTTGCAAAGCGAGTACCAATTGTAACGTTGTAGTTAGATTTTAATGTATTTTATGAGTTTAATCTTTTTCAACGGCGGCTTCCATTTTTATCTGCACGGAGCGTTCAGCCTGTCGGGAAGGCAGTAATCCCTGTTTAAGAAAGGTGACCTGACCCTTAGGTCCTGCTACAAAGCTCTCAAAGCCTTTCGCTAGGCTAAATTCGCCAGATTTGCGGATGACATATATCGCTCTGACCCAGGGATAGGTCCCCAGTTTAAAGCTGCTTTGGTCGGGATACTCATAATTGCTGTCCGGTGTTTTTGCGAGTGCAATCAGGTGACAGCTGCTGTCCGTCTTTTTCCGAAAGGGGTCATCTCGGTCGCTGATGACGGAAAAGTCAATCAGTCCTAGTGTATTAGGCGTTTTCTGCACGTATTCTACCGCTGCTCGTGCTGAGCCGGCGAAGAGAGGGGATAGGGACAGGGAATTGGTTTGTAATACCGAATCAAGTAGAAAGTGGATGCTTCCCGAATTGAGGCGGTCCATCACAATCTGAGGACGGAAAGTTGCACCGCTACTATCTTTTAGCGGCAAGCCTTTCACCAAATAATCCTTCACCTGCTCGATGTTGAGTAAGCGCACAGTGCAGCTGTTATTAACTAGCAGTGCCAATCCTGTATAAGCCACTAGGCTATGATAACTGATTTGCTTTTTACTAGCAAAACTTTTTTTCTCGGCGGCAGAAAGATCCCTCTCAATGACAATGGCGCTGCAACTGTCGTTGTACAAGGACTGCACGGCTTCAGCTTCACCGCTGGCATATGTTTCGATTGAGGCGTTATGGTATTGCGACTCAAAGGTGGCCACCTGGTTCAGCACATGTTCCCGCAGGGCTTCGTCATAACACACTTTTAGTTTGCCGGAAGTAGGGGTGTTATCGTGGTAGTCGTTCTTAAAATAATCGGAACAGTTCGTCAGCAGGAAAGTGGCGAAAAGTGGGATGAAAACCGGAATAATTTTATTCCTCATTAGTTTTTCTGGTTTTTAAAAGCGAGTAGGTCCTGAAGGAGCGGTACACGGCATAAGCAAAGAGAAGAACGATGAAGAAGGTGCGTTTGGACCCAGACAGGCGATCGCTATAAAAATCTGTAGCCAGTAAAGCGACACCCAGCACCAGCACGACCAGCACCATGATCGCGCCAAACCAGAGAACGAGCAGCTGTGTAATGTTTCTCATGTTTTTAAAAAATAAAAGCCATAACACATGTCATGGCTTTTAATGTTTTTTGATTTCGTTTATTGAATTTTGAAGTTGATTGGAAGGTTGAAATAAACTCGGACAGCACGTCCTGTTTGTTTTCCGGGCTTCCATTTTGGCATCGCTTTCACTACGCGGATAGCTTCCTTATCGCAATCTTGACAACCAGCAACCCCTTTCAGGATTTCCACATTACTGATGCCGCCATTTTCGTCTACGACAAATTTGAGATGACATTTACCACTGATGCCCGCTTCACGAGCCATGGCAGGGTACTGAACGTTTTGCTGAATGAATTTCATCATGGCAACAGGACCACCCGGAAACTCCGGTTGTTCTTCTACAATGGTGAAGACTTCAGCTGGACCCGATTCAGCAGGGCCGTCGTTAGGCGGAGCGACCAAGTCTTTTTCACCCTCCTGATCTTTGGTACCCACTTGTGTATCTTTCACCTCGTCCTGCAGTTTTTGAGGCTCCTCTTCCACCGCATCATCTTTAATGACCGGAGGCGTAAACTTCACCATTTCAACCATTGGTGGTGGTGGTGGCGGTGGTGGTGGTGGTGGCTGCTCTTCTAGTGGCGGCGGCGGTGTGAGGTCAATTTGTTCAACCTTTAAGGTTTCCTGAACTTCTTCGGTCTGCGGACGATCCACGAACTTTTTCAAACCCAGTAGCACAAATGAAAAAGCAATCATGCCTCCGATGATGAAGGACACGCGGCGATTATAATTGCGACGGAGTTCAAAAGCACCATATTCTTGATTACGACCCTCGAAAACGATGTCATTGCGCTCATCAAAGGTGATATTATTCCAATTCTTAAACATCGTCTACCTCCTTATTTAGCTGCCGTTAATTCATTTATCATGTCCAGCTCAGGCTTCATCATGTCTACCATCACATACTTTCCAACTACGTTGACATTCAGCTCATCTATCAGGTCAATCACGTTTTTGTATGTCGCCTTGTCATCGGTTTTAATTAGAAAAGTGAAGGACTCTTTATCCGCCTTTACATTTCTAACCATCCGTTTGTAAGCCGTATCGACTAGTTGATTATTGTCGAACTGCTTTTTCAGGCTAAGAATCTTACCCTGCATTTCTTTATTTTTTTCTAATAGAAATTTGTGCAGACTTCCTTGTGAGAAATTCAGTTCCGATAAAGTTGTTTTTGGGCCTTTTGCATCATCTGCTGGTCGGAGTTCGCCTTGATAATAGAAGATCCGGTCCTCGCCGGTCAGTAAAAAGGTAATACCATTTTTTACAGGAGGCTGATCATCTATTGTCTCTGGGGGTGCCGGAAAAGTTAGTTCCATGGATTTAGGCTTGCTGAACGTAGCTGTCAACACGAAAAACGTGAGCAACAGAAACGCTAAGTCAACCATGGGCGTCATATCGATACGGGTAGATTGCTTCTTGGCTCTTTTCTTGCCTTTATGCCCTCCGCCGCCGCCTTCTTGTATCTCTGCCATCTTTTTATATTTTTTCCTTAATCAGGAATAAGTAATTAAATTAATTCTTAGGATTGATTACGGTTCCGCCGCCTTCCAAAGAGGTAATCAGGTTAAACTGATAAATCTTTAGATCGGTAAAGTTGTGTACCACATCTTTCACATACATATATTTGGTAGACGCATCGCACTTAATGGCGTAGCGAGGCTTCTCCGCTTTAAATTCCTGATTACCTTTTTCCGCATCGGCTTTGGCTTCATTGTAAGTCTGCACGGCAAACTTACCGCCAATAGCGATCCAGTCCTTCAACTGGTTGTTTGGAATGATAGTATCGAGCGGTACACCTTTCTGTGGCTGAAATTTCTGGCGATCGTCTTCTTTGGCATCAATGTATTTGGGGAGATCTTTAATATCTACACCAAAACTTGGAAGGCCGCTGAACTTCACAATCTGCTCTTCTGAAAAGGCAACCTTGTATTTGGCAGCCATTTCGCGCAGCGCAGCCATTTTGGCGGTGGTATTACTGATGCCGAAGAACGCACGTCCCTGATCATCGATCGTTACCAAAATGTGATTATCCGGAAGCGCCACTTCTCCAATAGAGGAGGGTGGATCTACCGTTACCGGCTCTGCCATGCGAAAAGAAGCCGTCAACATAAAAAAGGTCACCAGCAGGAACGCCAGATCCACCATGGGTGTCATATCTAGCGCGGGAGCTCCGCCTTTTGATGGTTTTTTTGACATTTTCTGTTCTTTTTATTGAGATGATTACTTTATTGACTTTCCACAAACAAAGCAGAATTATTTTCCGCTTGCCTGGAACTCCTGAATAATGGAGAAACCAGCTTCATCCATCGCATAAGTAATTTGGTCAATTCGGTTGCTGAAAAAGTTGTAAAAAATAATCGCAAATGCAGAGGTTAAAATCCCTACAAGCGTGTTTACAAGCGCTTCAGAGATACCGGTTGCAAGTGCTGATGTATCAGGCGCTCCTGCTGCAGATAGTGCAGCGAAGGCACGAATCATACCCACAACGGTTCCAATCAGTCCGGCCAATGTTCCAATAGACGCCAAGGTTGAAATAACAACCATGTTTTTAGAAAGCATAGGTAATTCAAGTGCAGTGGCTTCTTCTAGTGCTTTCTGGATAGCGTGAACTTTCGCTTCCTTGTCCATGTGATTATCGTTTTCTACAAAACGGAATTTCACTATTCCTTCATGCACCACGTTGGCAAGAGAACCACGCTGTTGATCGCACTCTGCAAGAGCGCCGTCAAAATTATGACTGGCGATCAGTGATTTGATTTTCGCCACAAACTTGTCGGTGTTTCCGCGACCGCTTGCTTTCTGAATAGTAATGAAACGCTCAATAGCAAAAGTAATAACCGTCAAGAGAAAGCCAATCAGGATGGGCACAATAAAACCGCCCATATACATGGTTCCTAATATATTAATCGGTTTGTGGGATTCGTGACTGCCGCCTTCAAAGTTTGAACCCGCTCCGAGGATAAAATTAAAGATGAAAACTCCGATGCCAAGACAAATGACAATAGCTAAAGCTGAAACAATTAAAGGGAAGCCCCCCGACGTTTTTTTTGTGCTCATGGTTGATTTATTTTGTATTGATGGTTTAGTTTAAAATTTCGAACGCCAAACTTAATTAAAATTGTGCTGAAAAAAAATGAATCGCTAAGTATTTTGAGGTTTTAACGTGATTCAGGATACAAATATTTTCTTTATTTTGCAAGGAATGGCAGCCTATTTTATAAGTGGCGCCGTTTGCGCGATATTTGGATTACTGTATTAAGAAATTGTTACGAATGCATGCTGAAGCCATACGTAGTTACTGTCTATCTAAACCCAATGCCACCGAATCTATGCCGTTCGGCGAAGACACACTCGTTTTTAAAGTCCAACAGCGGATTTTCCTATTGCTGGATCTCAGGGATAATCCGCCCCGCGTCAACGTCAAGTGCGATCCTGAAAAAGCACTGGTCCTGCGGGAACGCTACGCCTGTGTTATTCCGGGTTACCACATGAATAAAAAACACTGGAATACCATCCTTTGCGACCAGTCTGTTCCTGAAAGCACTGTTTTGCAGTGGATTAACGATTCCTATTTCCTGGTGTCCGCCGGCGCTGGGAAAAAGAGTCACTGATAATCAGTTAACTGGCAAATAGCATGCTGAGGCTGCGTCCACTCCGGTATTTTTCCAGCAAGACCTTCTTTTCGGGGGTAGGCGACAATCAGCAACTGGCTCGTTGCGTCCTTTACTGACTATAAAAGGCGGTTTGCTGAAGTTCGCGATCCGGACCACTGCTAATCCCGCTCCTTGCCCTGATCGTTTGAAAGTAAATAGTTTGCATCGGTAGCCTCGTCATTGTGGGCAAACGGCCAACTTTCTTAGGAAGGTTTTCCACACTTATTGTGCTCGGCTTGCGTGCAGACCTTCATGAGCATCGCGGCAGGTGTTGCCATGGCATATATTTGGGTAGACGTTTCAAGTTCTGTCACCGGACAGATTGGTTCTTCTGCATGTCGTCAGGAGAATTAGGTACAACAGCGCAGCGGCTCAAAATGTAGTCCTCTTCTTTTCTTACTTTAAAACGTAGTTCGCTAATCAGCCGGGTTTTTTTCATTTGTTAAGATTTTTCCGCCTGCATTTTTGGTAACTTTGGCAACCATGACCGTTGATTTACTTTTAAACCGCGCCCTTAAGTCTGAGTTTCTCAGCATTGAAGAGGGTGTTTTTCTTTTCGAAAATGCGCCCAGTGCGGAACTTATTTTTGTCGCGAATGAATTGCGGAAGATTCGTAAAAACGGTTCGAACAAAGTGACCTGGATCATTGACCGGAACCTCAATACCACCAACGTATGTACTGCCAATTGTAAGTTCTGTAATTTTTACCGCATACCCGGTCATGCCGAGTCCTACATCACGAGCATCGACACTTACAAAACTAAAATAGAAGAGACGTTTAAATACGGCGGAGAGCAGCTTCTCCTGCAGGGAGGCCACCATCCCGACCTTGGTTTAAAGTACTACGTGGATTTGTTCAAGGAACTCAAACGTCTCTATCCCAAATTAAAACTCCATGCACTCGGACCCCCGGAAATCGCGCATATCACCAAATTAGAAAAAAGTACACACACGGAAGTCCTCAAAGCGCTTATGGATGCAGGGATGGACAGTTTGCCAGGGGCAGGTGCGGAAATCTTGAATGACCGCGTGCGGCGTTTAATCAGCAAAGGTAAATGTACGGGACGTGAATGGCTGGAAGTGATGAAGGCAGCGCATCAGCTGCGCCTTACCACGAGTGCCACTATGATGTTTGGGCACGTTGAAACGATTTACGAACGCTTTGAACACCTGGTCCTCTTGCGCGATGCGCAGGCTCAGAAACCCACTGATGCGAAGGGCTTCCTTGCTTTTATTCCCTGGCCTTTTCAGGATGACGGCACGCTGCTCAATCGACTGAAAGGCATTAAAAATAATGTGAGCTCTGACGAGTACATCCGCATGCTAGCCCTCAGCCGTATCATGTTGCCAAACATCGAGAACATTCAGGCTTCGTGGTTAACAGTTGGAGAAGCAACGGCACAAATTTGTCTCCATGCTGGTGCGAATGACTTCGGCAGTATTATGATTGAAGAGAATGTTGTTAGTGCTGCAGGCGCGCCACATCGTTTTACTTATCGGCAGATTCAGGAGTCCATCCGTCAGGCTGGTTTTGAACCGCAACTCCGCACTCAACAGTACGAGGAGCGGGAGATTCCAGCGGATATTCACGAGCAGGTAATTAACTATTAGTACTCTCAGATTGTAAAAAAGCGCATCTGCCCTTTTAATCTCACACTGTCAAAAATTAAAAGGGATGGTGCTGGAGACAGTCGCGGCGGGACTTCTGGCAGGGCATGTGCTTTATCTTCCTTGCGCGGCCGCTAACCAGAAAACCTTAATTTGAGACTGGCCCGCTGAAGCAATTTTGTATTTTTACACCAGGATAAATTATGGGATATCAGAAAAAAGTCATGCTGCTTGGCAGCGGAGAACTGGGAAAAGAAGTTGTCATTGCGTTGCAACGTTTAGGACAGCATGTTATTGCCGTTGATAGTTACGCGGGTGCTCCTGCCATGCAAGTGGCACATTATTCAGAAGTGATTAACATGCTGGATGGCGATGCGCTGGATGCGCTGGTAGCAAAGCATCAGCCGGACCTAATCGTTCCTGAAATTGAAGCCATTCGTACCGAACGATTTTACGATTATGAAAAACAAGGCATCACAGTGGTACCCAGTGCTAGGGCCGCTAATTTTACGATGAACCGCAAAGCCATTCGTGATCTTGCAAGTCGTGAATTAGGACTGAGGACGGCGAAGTATTGTTACGCTGACACACTTGAAGCCTTCAGGACAGGGGTCTTGGATATTGGAATTCCCTGTGTGGTAAAGCCACTGATGAGCAGCAGCGGAAAGGGTCAAAGTGTTTTGAGGTCCGAATTGGATATTGAAAAAGCCTGGCAGTATGCCATGGATGGCTCGCGCGGTGATTATAAAGAAGTGATTATTGAGGAATTTATAAAATTTGAATCTGAAATTACTTTACTCACAGTGACTCAGAAAAACGGACCCACCTTGTTCTGTCCCCCGATCGGCCACCGGCAGGAACGCGGCGATTATCAGGAAAGTTGGCAGCCCTGTGCGATCTCAGAGAAAGACCTAAACGAAGCGCAGGTGATGGCAGAGAAAGTTACCGCAGC
>CALPON020000116.1 GCA_943325195.2 Sphingobacterium thalpophilum
AAAGCGGCAATCTTAGATTTGGTGTCGCCAGTGCTAACATTGTTGAAAATAAATTTGTTACCGTAGATGTTCTTAATGGTTCCCTTTAAATGAATGCCGGCTATAATTGGGACACTAAGTTCACATTCTTCTTCTTCACAATCATTTGTTTCACCAAGGAAGCGCTTATGTGCAGATATTGTTTTCTGGTTTATCTCCTCTAGTAAAACCCTACCCAGACTTGCGAGTGGGAGTTCACCTTTTTCAACCGCTTCTAGCCGGGATTCATCGCTTATGATGAGATCTTGGGATCGGATGAGTGCACCTTTTATTGCCCAAGCCTGCAGGGTATCCAAATCAAAAAGTTCCTCAGCACTTAGGCGCTCTTCCTCATCCTTGTAGTAAATTCCAAGGGTATTATTATAATAATATTTAAAGGGGTCTTTAATGAAATTTATAAATTTAAAAAACGGAACTTCCACTGTCGCTGTGTCATTTTCAGAAGGTTCAGGCTGTCTGAAAAAAGCGGCAGGTGTGTCGTGATTATTACTACCCAGGTATGTATAGAATTCCGGCAGAGCAGCATCAAAGTATTTGGAATCAAAACTGTGCAAGGGATGCTCCGTAATCAGACTGAAGGTCTTTTTATCACCTGTATATCTTAAGCGGATGTAATCGGTGATTTCATCGATTAAGGAGGACGGGGGACGTTCTTTATTATTCTTTGCGTCCTTCCCAATAAAACTGAGGTATAAATGGTTTTCGGCAGCTAAAAGGGTTTCTAGAAAAAAGAACTTATCTTTTTCCTTTGGGTCTTGCATTTTCGAAGCTTCGGTAGTTAGTAGCAAATCGAAACTTAGATTTGCGCGTCTACGGGGGAAAGTATCGTAATTAATGCCCAGCAAAGCAATTATTTTAAAGGGCACGCTGCGCGAAGGCAGTGTGGAGCAGAAGGTGATGCCGCTTTTTAGCCCCCTGTTTTCGCTGCTGATTCCATCTAGTATGTTCTTTAGGGAGGCGAAGAAGGCATTGAAGGGAATGGCTTCGCTTACTTTGTCGCTCAGTAATAGAAGGTTTGAGAGCTCCTTGTCAAGCTCTTGCAGGCGGGGGTCTTTGTCAGTAGCCAGAAAAAGATCAATGCTGTTTCTTGTAAATTCGACCCATGCCGCGAGTGTTTTTGACTTAGCTAAGTTTTCAAGTTGTTCTTTGAGTGTTTTAATAAAAAACTGCAGGCGAATAAGATCATAGCCCGCGCTACCCTCTGTTTCATCAATTGTGAGGTACCATTCATAATTCTGCTGAAATTGTTCTTCTCCTGACAAGCATAAACCGAGCATCAGTCGTTTTAAACCATGTTCCCAGCTTATTAGATGGGTTTCATTCGTTTTATCGCCTGAATAGCCATTGCGAATATTCGCGGCGTTGACAAGTTCACGCAGTTTGGCCACATCTTTTATCTCGAACTTATTCCTCACAGACGGATATTCAAGCAAATGCATCACATTTTCGGGCTTAAACCATCTGGTATCAATAGAAAAAAGAGTAGCCAAAGCCCGCAGAGGCGAAGCGGTATCACTCGCTGCATCATCCAAGAGGTGATACGGAAAGGGATATGGCGCTGTGTCAAAAACAGCTTTTATAGAGGAGGAGTATTTACTGATGTCTGGACAAAAAACAGCAATATCCTTGGCGCCGATGGCATTCTGGCTGTCGCCCGTCACCATTTTTACTAAATAATTGTACAATACCTCCACTTCCCGATTGGCGGTATAGCAAGAATTAATAACCAATGATTCATCCTTAAGATCTGCTGCTGTGAATGTCAAGTGATCCGTGTTGTTCTTTAGGTCCTGCTGTAGTTTATTAAGAAGGGTGGAGGAATTGCTCTCTGAAGCGCTGTTTAGGCTAAGGACATCTATTTTTTTTGAGAGCAGATGTTCTATGGTTGTTTTTTGACTACCAATCCAGTTTTTAAGGAGTGAATTAGAGATGTTCTCAAAGTCCAGTTTCGTCAGGGGAGAAAAGAAATAAATAGTGACCTGAATAAACTCAGAAAGTTTAAGGAGCAGATCAATATTCGCAGGACTCAGGTCGTTGAGATTAAAGACTGAAATGGCCGGCAGTTTTTCAATCAGCTCTTCCACTGCTGAAGTATCCTTCAGCTTTTTATTAATAAATGCGTAGCAATCACTATCTGTATAAAACGAATCTTTTATACTACTTTTTAATTTGCTCCATAAATAGGCCTGCCATGCCTCATTTTCATTTGAAGTATCGATCGTGTGTTCCCAGTCTGTTATTTTTTCGGGAATAAATGTTTGGTACTTATTGAACAGACTTGCGACCTTGCCTGCAAGCGCAAAGCGTTTCTGTGATTCGTTTCCAGAGTAGTCTGCTATGAGAGGAAACTTGGTTTTAAATTCTTTCTCATCTATCAGATGAAACAGTAACCACTGCAGTTGCAATTCAGATAGCTGCTCCTTATTTTCTTCCTTACCACCCAGTATTTTATAAATGATGGAGGCGATTTGGTTCATTCTTAGAAACTGGATATTGGCTGCAATGCCATTCTGCTGGGCGATTTCCACCTTCAGCCATTTCTTAAGTCCGTTATTAGGCGTAACAAGATAGTCAGGTTGAAAAACACTTCTATTCGTGGTCTTTGTATCTTCAGACAACTTCTTTACCAGATCTTTTAAAGAAGCAGAGGTGTAAGCTTTTATTGGCATGTTATTGCTTTAATCGATTCGTTATTCCTGAGGCGCGTTTTACCTTTTTTTTAATTGTTTCCAGTATAACTTCCAAAGATCCCTGCACAATGACCTCCTCCTTAGCCCTCGTAATTGCTGTGTAAAGTAGTTCGCGGGTGAGTAGGGGATTGTCTTTGTCATCGGGTAACAGAATCAAGATTTTATTAAATTCTGAACCTTGACTTTTGTGGATGCTCATGGCAAAAACAGTTTCTAAGTCAGGAAGTAAGCCGGGTATAAACGTGCGGACTTCGTTTTCTTTGTCCGGAAAATAGACTCTATAAGCTTGCTGATCATCTTTTCGGATCAGGCCCACCTCACCATTGAATAATGCGATGTCATTATAGTTTTTAGTAATCATCACCGGCTTATTACTGTAGATATCGGTATAGGCATTAAGACATCCTTGGCGCTTGAGATACGTTTCAGTGCGTTTATTGGCCTGATGCAGGCCTTTTGTCCCTTCTTTAGTAACGCATAAGACACGTAATTGATTCATCTTGTTTAAGGCAAGCCGATGATTAGTCTCATTGATATAGTGCTTGTATCCATCTACAAAACCTTCGAATACTTCTGTTTTGTAGGCTTGATCAAACTTTACACCGGGATTATTGTTTGCAGTGACGAGTTTCTCCAGTTGTTCTGCATCGCCAGAAATAATCGCCTTACTGATCAGCCCGATCCCTCCAGAACTATCAAAGCGATGGCTGAATTTTAATTCTACGACATGGTCAAATAATAAATCGGTGGTAGTAGCCAGGCCATAGGTTTCAGGAATCTTGGCAATGTCCTCCGCAATTAGTTCATTAATCAGACCAAGCCTTTCCTTGCTCATTCTGTTTAGGTGTTCAAGGGAATTACACATATCTCCTAATAAACTTCCGGCTTCTACGGATGCCAGCTGATTTTTGTCCCCGAGCAGGATTAGGCGGGACTTAGGATTTACTGCTGAAATCAGTTTGGCGAAGAGCGCGACATCAATCATGGAGGCCTCATCGACAATAATCACATCATAGGCAAGATAATTCTCTGAATTGTGCCTGAAATAGGGCGAGCCGGGGATAAAGCCAAGTAATCGGTGTATTGTTTTAGATTCAAGTGTATTGAATTTCAGTTTTATTTCTTGCGGTACTTGATTAGTTGATTTTAAGGATTCAAGAACGCGTTGGGCTGCTTTCCCTGTTGGAGCCGCAAAAATAACTCTTGCCTCGGGCTCCGTTTTATAAAGGAGTGCGAGGATTTTGGCCACCGTCGTGGTTTTTCCTGTGCCTGGTCCACCGGTGATAATAGTGAAATTATTGAGATAAGCGGTGATACTCGCTGACAGCTGCCAATCTATCTGTTCATCTTTGTCAATCGCATTTTCTTTCAGATCCGCCTGAAGGTCAGATTTAACAAAGTCTTTGATAGCATTCAATTTCTCGATTCTATCTGCAGTACCTTCTTTTTCGGCAGCTAGAAAACGCTTTAATGCGTCGATAATCTGACTTTCATAATTATAATAACGATAGAGATATAATTTATTGTCTGAAATAATGAACGGTTTCTTAATACTATCTGTTGTGGAGACCCAGTCTTTTTTTGCTCTAAGTTGGTCAGGAGATAATTCTGTAAGAGAAGATTTGAAATAATCTGGAAGGCTTTCATAATCCTTGGCCAGTTCCGTTTTTTCGAGGTCAATACAAATATGCCCCTCCTGTAGACGCTTAGAGACAAGCCAAGCAAATGGCTGCAATTCTTTGTCATCAAAGAAATCAGCAAACTGATAATGAACATCATTGGGTTTTTCCATGCCTTAATTCTATTATTTATTTCCAACTTTCTTTAATGATTGTTCCTTGTATGGGATCATTCTCCATTTGTAAAAACACATCCATTTCCTGCTGCAAATCTTCAACGTGAGAGATTAAGCCTACTACTCTGTTTTCTTGCCGTAGAGATTTTAAAGTCTCAAAAACCAATTGCAGACTTTCTTTATCAAGCGTACCGAAGCCTTCGTCTAGAAAGAAAAAATGTTGTTCAATTCCTGCATTCCGTTGTATGCTTTCTGATAAAGCAAGCGACAGGCTTAAGGCAGCCTGGAAGGTTTGACCGCCTGAAAGCGATTTTAATAAGCGTGTCTTTCCTTCATTCATGAAATCACGCACTAAGAATTCCCCCTTTTCACTGAGTTCCATTTTGAATTTCTGACGACTCATTTTGTAAAACCTTGCATTGGCGAGGCCTACAACATTCTGCAAATAGCGGCGTGACACAAAGTCCACAAAGCCGCTTGATTTGAATAAGCCTCGCATGGAAGCAATATCTGTTGCGCGTATAGTTAATTTAGCGAATTCCTCTTGGATTTGTTTCTTTTTTGTGAGTTCGTCGGATAGTCTGTTTACTTCATTATTCAGTGTGATCAGCGCCTCATTCGTTTCCTCGTATTGTTTTTTTAGCTCAGCTGTGGTCGCTCTGAGTGCATCATGGATAGCTCTGTCGTATACCTTACCCTCCGTTTTTGCCTTTAGTGCAGTGATTTCACCAATAAGGATGTTAAGTGCCGCTTTGAACGTTTCAATTTCCGTTCTCAATCCCATGACATCGATCTGCTTGTCGAGAATAAGTTTTACCGCATCTTCGGTCATGTTGTTTTTTGTCAATTGCTCTGTCAATGCAGTGGAACTCTTTTCGAGTTTAGCCTGAATCAAAGAAATTTCCCGCTGCTCCAAGGCTAAGTTTCGGTTCAGCTCCAAGAGACGATCTTCGCATGCTCGCTTTTTTTTAGTAAGAGCTTCGAAAGCTGCCATATTTGTGGCGATTTGGACTTTAATAGCCTGAACCTCTTCATTAATTTCTTCCGCCGATTTTCCCTTATAGCCGTTTCGGTCAAAATCTTTAAGATCCTCGCTAATAGCGTTCAAAGAGCCAGTGCTCGTCTGATGGGCTGCCTTGAGCTCATTAACCTGGTTTGTTGCCAAATCGAGCTTTATTGCAAGGGCATTTAGGGTTTGCCTGTGTTCATGTAGGTTCTGCGTATTTTGTTTTATTGTTTTTTTATTCGTCTCGATTAATTGCACAGTGCCTGTAAATTCATCTTTATTCTCAGCTCCAAATTGGCCTTTTGGCAGCTTAGCTAATAAAGCAGTGGACTTTGAAGTCTCCCCTTTGATTTTTTCCTCGACTGTAGAGAGCTGATCCTGAAAGCCTTTTAACTCATAGAATTCTTGTAACAGTTCACGATAGACTTGTTCCAATTTCTGGTCCATTATGTTCGAGGCAGTTATGGCATTAGATAATTCTTCTAGTTGTAGGTCGAAGTTCTTTTGTGATAAAGGATTAGGGTGATCTAGAGAACCGCACAAGGCACAGGCGTGGCCATCAGCTAGGTGACCTGCATATTCCTGCAGCTTGCATTTTAGGTCAAGTTCAGCCTTGAGTGTCTGCCATGTATCAAGGTCTTTTTTTGCCAAGGCTTTAATTTCATGGTAAGCTTTCGTAAACTCTTCTTTCGTAAAGTCCTTCGGCAGTTCCTTAAAGCGCATTCCGGTCTCGCTTTCCAATTCCTTATTTATTCTTTCCCTGAGCGCAATTCTTTTATCTTGAATTTGTTTTTTTTCTTCAAGTAATGCCAGAGTTGCTGCACTTGCAAATTCCATTTCAAGATACCAAGCTTGCATGGCTGATATGTAATCGTCCTCGATAGGCTGCTTGCCCAGCTCGGCATTTACTTTTTCCAGCTTCTCGATGATTTCTGATAAGTCTTTTTGTTTGGTACGGATTTCCTTATCTATCTTTTCCAATGATTCGCGTATCTGTTGCTCCAGCTGCTCAAGTTTGGCTTCTTGATCAAGAACCAGAATGAGCTTACTGAGTTTATCTGCGGTGTCTTTGAGCGCATCATTGGAGCTAAAGGCTTTTTCAGCTTCCGTAAATTTAATTTTAACTTGATCGCAGTTCTCTATTTCTTCTCTTTGTTGTTGTTCAATACCAGTTCGTGCAAGTATCCTTTTATCCTGTTCTTGAGTAAAATTTTGGATTTCATTTAAGAGGCCAGCAAATAAAGAATGAACTTTTTCAAATTCGTTTGCCTCTGCTTCCATAGCTTGATAGGTAGCAGCATGCTGTAATTTTTCTGTATACTCTGTCTTCTTCTTTTGATAACTAGTAAAATCCTCCTCCAGAGTCCCGTATTTGTTAAGTTCGTCCCCCTTTTTCTGTAATTCCCCTTTCGATGTTTCAAGTTTTTTTTCGTTATCTGCAACTGCCTTCTTTGTGTTTTCCAGGAGCTCTTCTGTTATGCCTTCTTTACCAAGCATTGCGCCGCTAAGTACATCCAAAGCGCTGGTATTTTTCTTTTCAATGAAACTTAGTTTTGACGAAAGATCAAATCTCTGCAGGCCAAATAGATCTTTCAGCATGTTGGCGCGAGCGGTCGGTTTCAGATCCAAGAAATCCTTGAACTGACCCTGTGGAATAATTACTGTTCTTTTAAAATTATCATAGTCGATGCCAATAGCATCATTGATAATATTGCCCTCAATGGGCCTTTTATCATTTCCAGAAACCAAATAAAAGAGATGATCCTTCAAGGTCACATCCTCGAAATTCTTACTGTTTCTCAGGAGTCGAACATAAACGTTATAGAGTTTATTTTCTTTTCCGGCCCTGAATGTAAAATCGATGATAGCTTCGTTGGATTTAAGATTCAGCATGTTGTAAAATCGATTATCGCCCGATTTGCTGAACCTAGCAGTGTCTGCATAGATGGCAAAGGACATCGCTTCAAGGATGGTTGATTTTCCGCTTCCTACTTTTCCGAAAATACCGAACAAGCCTGCTTCCGTTAGTCGGGTAAAGTCAATCTCCTGCTTATCCAGATAAGAATATAAGCCGGAGATTTTTAAATTTACTGGTATCATTGTTCTTCCTCCTGCCCTAAAACCTCTTTTAATAAAGCCATCATGCTTTCAGATGGTTCTATTTCATGTTTATATTTAAAATATTCTTTAAAAAGACTTGCCATGTCTTTATTTTCGTCTAGTTGCGTCAGATCAATTTTCTCCGCATTTTGGGCTGAGCTGGCCAACTGAGGTATAACATCAACGATGTAATTATGAACATCGGCTAGTCTCTTTCGTGTCGCACCATCCAGAAAAGTTTCTACAATAAGGGTCACTTCCACATAGGCTTCCTGGTTTGCATTAAGCCAAGCAATGGCTTCTTCCACATCCGCAAACATTCCGCGTTTGAGAGGGCGGCCTTTGCTTAACTCATGGGCTATGTAAGTGACCGGCTTTCCTGGTTCTAGCTCAGCAATAATGACCTGTTTTTTCTGATCGGCTTCTGCAAAACTGTAGCTTAAGGGCGATGAGCTGTAAACAATTGGGCAAGGGTTTTTATCAATTTCGTGATAGCGATGCAAATGACCTAATGCAACATACTGAATCTGTTGCGGAATATTTTCAGAGAAAATAGCTTGAGCACCGCCTATGTGTAAAATTGATTTCTCGCCCTCCGTTTCTGCTTCCAATAAGCCCCCTTTTTTCATAAAGTAAAGGTGGGCCGCCAGCAGGTTCACGCCTTTGTCATCACAGTATTGATCCGCCAATTGCCTCCACTGTTCAGCAAGTAGTTCGCGTAAATCTTCTTCACTGTCTTTTTTATTTAAGCAGGTTTTTAGGCGAATTTCATTGGCGTAAGGTGTTAGTAACAGACGGACTGGAAAATCGACACCGGGTAAAAAAAGTTCCACGAAACCGTTTTCACTTTTACTTACTTTTAGACCACCTTCCAGTTCAAAAATCGGCACCTTCGTGTCGGGAAAGCCTGAAAATAGTATTCCACAGTTTTGAGCTAATGGGTGCGGTGCTT
>CALPON020000117.1 GCA_943325195.2 Sphingobacterium thalpophilum
AAAAATGAAAAAAATAACTACACTTTTTAAAGCCCTCCTGCTTTTGGTGATCTTGAGCGGAAGTGCGAAAGCCCAAATCTGCGGTGCCAACTTCATTTGGTCCAATCAGGCCAATGGTGCGGTATCCTTCACCAGTACCTCTGTATTTTCCAGTTCCATTACACAGGGAACCTATTTATGGAGTTTTGGAAATAACACGACCTTCTCTGCCACGGGCTTCAGCGGCATGAATGCCAGCACCACCTATACCGCCAATGGCACTTATGTTGTAACACTTTTTATTTCGCAAACAGCTCCCACCTGCAGCAATGCCATCAGCTATACCGTGAATGTGACCAATGCGAGCAATACACCCACCTGTGCTCTGAATGCTAATTTTACAATTGCTCAAAGTGCAAATGGCTTTGTGCAGTTCAACAGCACAAGTACTGGAACTGCAACGGGAGTTACCTACAACTGGAATTATGGCGATAATACCGCCGCTGGCACTGGTCCGAACCCGGTGCATACTTTTTCTGCCAATGGTTCTTACCTTGTGACGATGCTTGCGACCAACAACGCAACGTGTACATCCACAAAAACCCTTCAGGTGAACGTGAACACTTATTGTAACCTAGTTGCCAATTACACGTTCGCCTATGGCAATAATGGACAAGTGAACTTCAGCAGCAGCAGTACAGGAACAATTAACGGGGCTATCTACCAATGGTTTTTTGGTGATGGCGCGAGTGTAATCGCCGGTCCTACTACCGCGCATACTTACAGCAATGGGGTTTACAACGCCTTGTTGCTGGTGATGAACAACTCGCTTACACCAAGCTGTCAAGATACCGTTATTAAAACCATCGCGGTTACCAATAACACCTGTGGTATTGCTGCCAATTTTAATTCGGTGGTGCAGACAGGTGGCCTCGTGAACTTCAACAATACAAGCACCGGCACCATTAGTGCAACAACTTATACTTGGAATTTCGGAAATGGCTTTATCTCCAATTCTGCAAATCCAACTGTTACGTATGCAAGCAGTGGCATCTATCTCGTGACCTTAACGAGTAGGAATGCTTCTAACTGCAGCTCGGTCATCACTAAATCGGTTAACATTACTGGCATTGCCTGTGTAGCCAATGCCAACTTTACATTGATACCAACCAACACGCCACAATTATGGGTTGCCGTTCCAGTAAATCCATGGAATGTTGCAAATGCAAGCTGGTCATGGGGTGATGGCACCGCCAATACCAATACACTGTACGCAGCTCATCAGTATTCTGTTGCGGGTATGTACAACATCTGTCTGACTGTTACTGCAAGTTGTGGTGCAAGTGCAAGTGCCTGTGCTTCTTACTCTGTATATAGGGGAAGCGCTGCTGCTGCTATTATCAATGTCAATGTTCTGCAACCGGCTCTTAAAAATCTGGATCAGGTGTCGACGGTTGGCTTAAAAGATCTTCAGAATAGCGTTCATACGGAAATCTATCCTAATCCCGGAACAGGCTACTTTAATGTGAATGTAAGCGGACTGGAATCTGAAAAAGCGAAGCTTTCTGTATACAGCATTACAGGTGCATTATTATACACCAGTGATGTGAACGTTTCAGAGGGACAGTTGAAAACGGATGTTTCCTTGCAGAATGCTGAATCTGGAATTTATTTCCTGACCTTGACAGCAGGCAACACCAAAATCACACAAAAATTAATCGTCACTAAATAAGACGCGCTGATTATTTAAAAATAGTCTAAGCCCCTAGCAATGTGGGTTTAGGTAAAAAGGAGTCCTGTATCAGGACTCCTTTTTTTGTCTTTGCCCGATTTACGTTTTTTCCGATTGAGGAAATGAATAGAATACAAAAGCCTCTGCTCGGCTGGGAGTTGCGATAGTTGGCCACTATGACAAATTGTTGTGCGTGGTAAGATGCCTGGATTTTTAACGAGACCACCTGTCGCGCAGAATCGCGGGGTGGTGCGCGGAGTCTACTTCCGGTTGATGAGTTCGTTTGCTTTCAAGAGGAGGTCGAGAAAAAGGATTTTGGGATTTGCATTACGTTCGATATTGTAGTAATTGCTATTGAATTCTTCCACCAGCGCTTCGTAGTTGTGTTGGTTAATAAAAGGCGCGAATTTTTCGAGGAAGGCTTTGTCGGGACCACTCAATCGCACTAGTCCCCGTTCGCCGAAGTTGAACATGAGGGCATCTCTGAATATTTCTAGTCCGTACTGTAAAAACTGTTTTTGTTTTTCACGACCGAGGGAAGCGGCATGGTCCACCCAGGATAAAGCTTTTCCACAATCAAATCGCAAAGCCAGACGCATAAACTCTTGAAAGATTTGTAAGAACGTTTCGCCATCCTCTGTGGCTTCCAAACTGAGGAGGGCGTTCCAATAACTGCCATCTGCCAAAAATGCCTTTTGCGCGGCCAGTTCAGGGCTAATGTTTGCATTTGTTATCAATGCCTGCGCTATTTCTTGTTCTGTGTTTGGCGCAAAAGGTATTTGCTGAACCCTTGAACGGATGGTCACTAGTAGCTGTTCTGGGGCATCGCTGACCAAAATAAAGATGGTCTGATCGGGTGGCTCTTCCAATATCTTCAGCAATTTATTGGCAGCTTCCAAATTCATTTTTTCTGGCTGCCAAATCACCATGACTTTGTAGGATCCTTGAAAACTTGTATAACTGAGTTTTTTTAAGATGTCGTCGGCTTCCGCTACTGGAATAAGTGGTTGTTTATTCTCTGCACTAATCTGCTGAAACCAATAATCCAGCGTCATATAGGGAGCCGCCAGAAATGCTTTACGGAATTCGAAAATAAAAGTATCGCTGCGCGTATCCTTATCCGCTTTTGCAATCGGAAAAACCAAATGTAAATCAGGATTCTCGAGCTTTTTGGTTTTCAAACAGGCGGGACAATTTCCGCAGGCAGCAGTTGCTGTGCGTTCGGTGCAAAATAAATGTTGTGCAAAAGCAAAAGCAGCCGGCAATGTGCCAGAACCGGGTCGTCCCGCAAATAAAAGAGCATGCGGCACGCGGCTTTCCGCCACCATGTGCTGCAGACGTTCCTTTGCTTCCTCCTGTCCTATAATCTCGCTGTAAAGCATCGCTTAAAGTTACGCAATTGGTTTTGGACTTAAGAGGGAGATTAGGGTAAAATTATTTGGTATTGTATTGATTCATGCTGCGCTCGAGACCCGCGAAGGCAAAGGCTTTTACTGCATCAGCAGAGACCTTGATCCGTTCGGCAAGGGTCTTTCGCTCTTCTTCCGACCACTTACCGAGAACGTAATTGACCTGCGCACCTTTTTGGAATTCGCTGCTGATTCCGAATCGCAGACGGGGATAAACAGTGGTATTCAGCGTTTCCTGAATGTGCTTGAGACCGTTGTGGCCACCATCGCTGCCTTTTGGACCTAGACGGATCTTTCCGAAAGGTAGGGCCAGTTCATCCACTAGAATCAGAATATTTTCTACCTTAATTTTTTCAGCCTGCATCCAGTAGTTCAGGGCCTTTCCGCTTAAATTCATATACGTACTCGGCTTAATCAGCACCAGTGTCTTGCCTTTGTACTTCATTTCTGCGACATCGGCATAGCGATCGCTTTTAAATTTAACGCCTGCCTCCGCAGCCATCGCCTCCACAATCGAAAAGCCAATATTGTGTCGGGTATCCGAATACTCTTCACCAATATTACCCAGACCGACGATCAGGAATTTACTCATGAATTTTATTTCTTTTCCTGAAATTTTTTGGTTTTGTAAAGATCGTTCTTGATGTTGTAACGAATACAATCCCAATACTCTTTGGTATAACTCACCAGAATTTCTTCTCCAGCTTCAATGTCACGGGTGGCAACAATAAAACACTGGTCCCCAGAAATTTCATAGCACGCGTTATTGCGTAATCCTTTCACACGGCTGAGTCCCGCCGCGTCATTCGCATACCGGGCCAGATGCTCTGGTGTATCGAAAGCATCAATACAGCGTTTTTTATTAATAAAGAACAGGTACCCGTCCCTATCTTCTTTCACGCGTTTTTCGTATTCCTTCCAGTCAATAATTTCACCTTTATATTCGATGATTTTCGACTTCTTTTTAATTGCAGAGGTGGTATACAAGCCCTTGCCTGCACCTGTTAATTGTGATCGTTTGACTTTTAGCGCCATATGGCGACAAAAATAAATTTTAATTGCTTACCACAATGCGGCTCAGTCGAATGTTGGTAAAAATAAAGTCCTGGAAGGCGCTTTTTACAAGAAATTGCCGGTCAAACGTTGAAAACCCGCATCGGAGCGGGCATCCTCTCTGCTCAGATGCCGCATATGACCTTCATCGATAATCAACAAGCTGCTGCAATACCGCAACACAAGGTCCAAGTCGTGGGAACTTAGCAGAATCGCTTTATTGTCCTGCAGTGCCAGACCCTGCAATAATTGAAAAAGCTGATGCCGAGAGGCGTAATCCAGATACGCAGAGGGTTCATCCAGCAAGATACAGTCGGTCTGCTGTGCCAGAGCCTTGGCCATCATTGTCTTCTGGAACATCCCGTCACTTAAGGTCTGCATCTCTTGTTTAGCATATTGCGCCACCCCACACTTCTCCATTGCCTGCTGAACGACCTCTTCCTGCTCTCTACTCAATTGATTAAAAAAACCAGTAAAAGGCATTTGGCCGGAGCGCACCACATCTTCCACACACAAATTAAAACCACCTATTTTTTCAGTCAGTACGACGGCAACATGACGCGCAATCTGCTCCTGCGTGGCCAAGCGAATGTCGAGGTCCTGCAGAAGCACCTGCCCTTTCAGAGGGGCCTGTAGGCCACTTATGCTGCGGAGGAAGGTGGACTTACCACTGCCATTTAAACCAATCAATCCCGTTAGTTGGCCAGGAACAATCGTAATATCAGAGCAATCAAAAACCGCAACGGGCTGCCTGCCCTTCAGATAGCCAAAAGTAGCATCGGTTATGCGTAGTAGCGGAGTGCTTACCATTGCCGATTTTTAAACATTAAATAAATCACCAGCGGGGCCCCAATCAATGTGGTAATCATGTTGATCGGCAGACTGAGACCATCACTGACATTGGAAGACAAGGCGTCAGCCAGCAAGAGTAAAATACTTCCCAACAAACTACTAGAAAAAAAATGCAACCACAAATCAGAAGAACGAAAAAGCATTCTAGAAAAAATCGGGACCGCAATTCCAACAAATGCAATTGGTCCGCAAAAGGCTGTTGTTAGGCCGGTCATAAGACTAGCAATAAGAATTAGTAAAAACCGTTCTCTTCGAAAATTAAAGCCAAGATTCTGACTGTAGTTCTCCCCATACAACATGGCAGTGAGGGGTTTCAAACGTAGGAATAAAAAAAACACAAAACAGATGGCGAGTGGCACATAAACCTGGAGATCGCTAAGCGTGGTATTGCCCAGAGAACCCATGCCCCAAATAACAAAGGTCTTTAAGTTGTATGGATCTGCAAAGTATTCCAAACTCATTTGCAGAGCCCCACAAATTTGCGCAATCATTAAACCAATCAACAACAAGATAACATTGCCTGCTACTTTCCGTGCAATAGCCAAAATAAGAAGCGTTGCCATCAGACTTCCGCAGACAGCACATGCGACAATAAATAATTTTCCGCCCAACAACTGCATACTCCAATGCAAAGTGGTGCTGGCTAAGAGTCCCCCCGCCACAAACAACGAAGCGCCCGAGCTGACACCTAATACATAAGGACCAGCAAGTGGATTTCGAAAGACAATCTGCAGAGTGAGGCCCGCCAGCGATAAAGTAGTGCCAGCCAAGACTGCGGTGATGGTTTTAGGTAGACGGATGTGATGAAAAATAAACGCATCAGTTCCTTCGCTCACAGATAGCTGTTCTGTCCCCCCGAAATAAAGGGAAAGAAAAGCTGCTATGCTCGTAAAAACCAACAGCGCTATCAAGACTATGCCATCACTTTTTTTCAGAAGACTAATGTAGCTGTTCATAATAATATAATGAACTTTTTGCGAGACTGTCACCATGAAAAATCTGAATCAAATCCCCTAAAATCCGATCGGGATGGATCATTCCACTTTCCCAGTAATCGCTGTAACCAAATGCATTTCTGTTCTTGGTATTGTTATACATTTTTCCCGATTGAAAAGCATTGAAAGCGGCGTAACGTGAATCAGCAGCAAGCAGTTGTTTTCTCGAGAAGACAAGGGGTTGATTCAACCAAATATCAGCATGAACAGCGCGTGTTAGCACCTGTTCGAGACTCAGAGGAAGGCTGCCTGTTTGCGGCACATCGGCCCAAAGGTATTTGCCACCAGCGTCGGCAATGAGTAAGGCCATAAAACTTTTTCCAGCCGGCATGTACCAGACATCGCCGTATTTAATTTCACTGAATACACTGGGCTGTGTGATGTAAACCGCTGCTTTTTCCTTTAACTTTAAATAGTTCTTCTCCACCTCTGTAAACAGCGAATCTGCCTGCCGGCTATGTCCGCTGAAGGCCCCGAAAAAACGAATCCACTCTGCACGGCCAAGAGGATGATCCTCCAGATGATCCAATACAATTGCGACCGGAATGCCAGCTTCCCGCAAACGCTGAGGGAATGCACTTTCAGACTCCCCCATACCAAACATAAATAACAGATCGGGTTTCAATTTTAGTGTTTGCTCTAGATCGGGCTCGGGTCCCTTAGACAGTTCCAAGAGGCTTCCTTGTTTTACTTTCTGAAGAATCGTTTTGTTATTGCTGTACTCACTGTTGTCAATCGCCGCTAGCTGATCTAAAGCGCCCAGCTCGGCGAACATGGCGCTGTATATGGAACTCAGTGCGGCGATCTTCCTACAAGGAAATGCGACAAATACTTGACGCTCCCTCAAGCGATGCCGATAACTTGTATCCGCAGACAAAACAAAGGTCATGGTAGTGTCAAAAGACGCGCGCTTTCCGAAGAGAGAGACCAAGGTATAATTTGTACTGGCTGAAATCGAAAAGCGTTTGGCATATTTCAGGTGCAGGTCTGGTTTTGAAACCCCTATCTTCTCTTTAGGCACTGAGCAGGCAGCTAGCAGAAAGATAAGAACCCCAATCAGACTAGGATACGGGCAGCCGAATTTCAAAAATACTCCCTTGCGGTTCATTGTTTCTGTATTTTATTTTTCCCCCGTGCTGCAACACGAGCGAATGGACGATGTGTAGTCCCAAGCCCGTTCCTTTGCTACGTCGTGTTTCTTCATCGCCGACCCGGTAAAATTTCTCAAATATTTTTTCACGCTCTGTCTCCGCAATGCCCGTTCCATTATCGCATACTTGGAGAACCACCTGATCAGCCTCACGGATTAAGCGAAGGTTTACGCTTGCCTCGGGACCACCATACTTATAGGCATTATCGATAAGATTCGTCAACACACTCTGAAAATACTCCGGATCGATGTTCACCCGCAAATCCCTTGTTTTTTCTATTTTTAAATAGCCCTTTTCCAAGGGCGCAGAATAGTACCGATTCAAAAGATCGGAGAGGTAGACGCCAAAATCAATTGCTTCCTTCCGGAGTTTAAATTGGGTGCTTTCCAGCCTACTAGCAAACAGCACATTATCAATGAGCGCGTTGAGACGGTCGGTTTCTTTCAAAGCATTATTTACGAGCAGCGCGCGCATTTCCTCATCAATGCCCTCGCGCTGCAAGGTCTGTAATTGCAACTTAGTGGCTGAAATCGGGGTTTTTAATTCGTGGGTGATGCTCAGAAAAAAATTCTTTTGCTGCGTTGCGAGTTCCGCTTCCCTTACAACAGCTTGTTTTATTTTATAGATTCCAAATAACAATAAAAGTAAAAACACCGTGCCTTCACCAACAATCATGACAGTCTGTTTCACTTTTTTGGCATGCAGTTTGGCCACCTCTTCCTGCAGGCGATTGGCATCTGCAATGGCCAGCTCCGTTAGCTTCTGTTTTTCATTAATGATTTGCGAGGTCTGCCTAACAAGCAGAACTTCCCACCATAAAAACTGTAGCAAGATGTAGCCAAACAAAATGCTGAGTATCACGATGGAGCGGGACTTTGATTTCATATTTCCAGAGCTGCTTTTGGTTCTATTACCAGTGCGCGAATGCCTTCCAGCACATCCCCTGCCCCTTTTACAGAACTCACATCTTCAATGGTTAAATATAATTTATTATTCTGTTCCTTTAGTACGCAGCGTCTCGGATATTTTTGCGCATACAGTAAAGAAGCCTGAAAGATGGGGCTGCTGAAATAATCGCTCTGTTGTTTGTTCAAGAAATAAGCCAGCATTTTTTTATTCTTTAAGGTTAGTTTTTCAAAACCCAGCTTCATGGCTTTCCAACGCAAACGTACCACGTTAATCAACTCGGTTGCTTCCGCCGGTAATGGCCCGAAACGATCACGCATGCCCGCTTCATACTGCTGCAGGTCTTCTTCTTTCGTAATGTTGTCGAGCTCGCGGTATAAGAGCAGGCGTTCCGTCAGACTGCTCACGTAATCGTCTGGAATAAGCAATTGTAAATCAGTATCCACCACCGTGTCTTTTACAAATTGGCGAGAGAATACGGAATTATC
>CALPON020000118.1 GCA_943325195.2 Sphingobacterium thalpophilum
GCGGAACAACCGTTTGCATCGCGCACATTCAGGGTGTAGCAGCCGGCCGGCATGTCGACTATGGAGGAAGAATAAAAATTCCCCGGTGTCCACGTATAGCTGTATGGGGCGGTACCACCTGATCCGCTGGCTACAATGCTGCCATCGCTACAGGAAGAACAACTTAAATTATTATTGCTGGTGCTGACTTGAATGCCAGCATCACCTGCTGCAACCGAGAACGTTCCAAACCCAGGGCAGCCTTTGGCATCGGATAGGTAGAATGTATAATTCGCTGCGCAGAGATTTGTGAAATTTTGTCCCACAAGACCACCTGGAAAAATGGTGCTGGTATATGGCGCCGTTCCACCGGAAACCACGATTTGTCCTTTAGCATCGCAAGCAAACGGACAACTTGTGGTACTGCCGCTTCCACTAGCAGAAATTGCTGAGGGTTGGGAGATGCTGATGGTATTGGTCTTGAGACACCCTTTATTATCTTTCGTTATGACAGAGTAAATACCCGCACTTAAATTACTGGTGCCAGCGCTGTAGGTATAAGTGAAGGGACCATTCCCATTACTAGTGGCATTTATCTGTCCGTTATTACTTCCAAAACAACTGCTGTTGGTAGCGGAGATAATGGTAATAGGTAGAGCATTAACCTGAATGGTAATTGCACTTGTACCTGAGCAGGTGCTTGCTAGTCCCGCCAGACTATAAGTACTAGTAATGCTTGGACTGACCGCGATGGAAGCACCCACCGCACTGGTGCTCCAGCTATAAGAGTTGGCTCCGCTTGCGTTTAAGATCACCGTGCTGCCCGCACAAATGGTGGATTGAGAAGAACTGATAAAAAGGCTCAGACCGCCTCCAATGGTGACATTTACATTGCGCGTCGTGATGCAATTACCAACTTGGCCAGATAGCACATATACCGTAGAACTCAGGGGACTGACAACAATCGCATTTGCATTTGAGCCGGTACTCCAAGTATAGCTGGTTGCTCCGCTTGCGGAGAGACTGGCACTTACACCAGAACAAACTGTCGCGTTGTTAACGGACAGACTTGGTGAAGGTAGAATACTTAGGGTAGCTTGACGTACCGAGCTACAGATTCCACCGTTATTACCGGTCACCGTGTAGATGGTTGTACTATTGGCACTCACGGTAATGGCCGACGATTGTGCACCCGTACTCCAAGTGTAGGAATTGGCACCGCTCGCAGTAAGACTCACCGTGCCGCCTATACAGGCACTTGCACTGTTAACGGTGACAGACGGTCCTGCAAGAACAGTGACGGTGGTTGTGCGCACGACATTGCAAGAAGTGTTGCTGGCGGTAAAGGAGTAAACACTTGTTACAGAAGGCGTCACGCTGATGGTAGCGCCGGTGCCACTGGTCCCCCAATTATAGCTGGTTGCACCGCTGGCAATTAGATTTACAGTTGATCCTGCGCAAGTGGTAGGACTGTTAACGGTGACTGTTAACTGATTGGCGATTATAAAATTCTGTAGGTTGCTGTTATTGTTTGGATTCACATCAACGGTGCCATTCGGCAACGAAAGCGTAGCAGTAAAGAAATGAGCTCCGTTACTGAGTCCCGCTATCTGCGGAACGGCCAGGGTAAAAGTGCTGTTAGGATTGGCGGTTCCGGTCCATGTAAAAGTTTGAGGATTTACATTGTCCACCTGGTAGGTTACCACAAGACTAGTCAGCGTGGTCGTGCCATAATTGGTGATGTTAAGCAAAGGGTCAATAAAGTTATTGCAGTTAATAGTTTGCGAGAAGGTCGGTCGCGCAACAGAAGAAATTCCCACATCCGTTCCCGCTGTTGGCAAATTACACGCCGTGCTGGTGATGAGTGATGAACGTAAAGCACTGTTCGCCAAAATAAGTTGTGCGCGGAATTTCTGATCCTGCGTAAACATATACATACAAGCATCGTTGGTGTAATCCATAAAATTCATGGTCATTTCCCCTGTTGTATTACCAGCGCAGGTCCCCAGTTTATAGGGGTAGGTCGGACAGTTAAAGTTGCTCGTTTGTGCCGGAGGCGTATCGTTGCAAAAATCAGAAGCACAGGTGCCATCGCCCCAAATATGACGCAGCCCCATCCAGTGACCCACTTCGTGGGTTGCCGTCCGTCCCAGATTATAAACACCACTTGCAGCGGTACCAATACTTCCGAATGCAGTATTGAGAATAACGACCCCGTCTGTTATGGTTGAACCAAAGGGCGCCGATAAGCCAGAAAGACCTGTCGCCCCCGGATTCGGGAAGGTGGCATAGCCCAAGAGGCTATTGCTGAGCGGACACACCCAGATATTGAGGTAACGATTAGGATCCCAGATGCTGTTCGGTTTTACCGTTGCATCGATGTAGGTTTGTGAATAAGGGAGCGTAGTCCATCCTTTCGCAACCCGATTGATTCGGTCAATACCAGGTTCTGCTAGAACACCGCCAGTTGGATTAACCACCGCCAGGCAAAAATTCACTTGAAATTTTCCCAGTACCGGTTTAAATACGGTGGGGATCAGACTGGTGTCCGCATTCAAGCCCTTAAAATCGGCGTTCAGAATATTGATCTGATTGATGACCTGGGCGGCATTGAGATTATTTCCCGTTGTAGCATTGGTGCTGTTAACTGCTTCATTATTGTGAATAATGTGGACAATCACAGGAATATTAAAGACAGACTGAATATTAGCAGAGGAACCTCTAGGACCGCTATTCAGCTGGTTCATCAAACTATTGACCCAGACTTCAAACTGTTGTGGGGGTGTTTGTGTGCCACAGGTCCGTATTTGGTTCTGTTGGGCAAAAAAAGAATTAAGAGCGAGGCAAAAACCGGCAAGTATAATTTTCTTCATAAAGTGGTAAACATCTAAAGATACGAAGATGCAGGGATTTCCCAAAAGGCAGCCTAAAAATCAATTAAAAAAAGAGATCATGGGGTAAAAATTGTCGTTTTAACAATCGTCTAATCCAAGCGCCCTATTTTTTAACTAATCGATTTGTTAATCTCCCGTTGTAGTTGTTTCGCATCGGCATCGCTGAGTTGCATGCCAAATCGTATTTGTTTGGATTGGGACTGAAGAAGAAGGCGTTCACCGCCCCTAATCCAGAAGCTTTGACTGATGGTATCCATAAAGCGGGTGGGACGTAATTCGATTAATTCAATAGGATTCACTAGGCTGAGGTCCAGTTCAACAATTTTTCCGCGCTTATGCAATTCCCTTTGGTAATGAAGGATACCGCCTTTTATCCATAGTTTTTCTTTTCCAGAGCGTTTCCAGAAATAAGAACGAACGATATTGTATTCAAAATAAAACCAGAAGGATAAATAAATGAGAATAAAAAGCTTAGCATCTGTTTGCTTCGTGTCAAAATAGCCAATAAACATTACAATACCGCACAGACTCCAAGCAATGAGCCAGACAAGAATAGCCGCCAGCCGTTTTTTATCTAGACCGGGCAGAATGACAATACTGAGGAGCTCTTCCTTCTTTAAAATGCTGATGCGTTCACTTAGAACCTTCATGTAAAAACTGAATTAGATAGTGCAGCAAATTTAACTATCTTTCCCGCCATATGGCAGAAATAAAAAGAACATTAAACCTCTTTGATACCATCATGCTGGTGTCTGGTTCCATGATTGGTTCCGGAATTTTTATTGTGACCGCAGACATGGTCAGGGTGCTTGGCTCACCGCTTTTGGTGCTTGCTTGTTGGATTATC
Source organism: Sphingobacterium thalpophilum (assembly GCA_943325195.2). Classification (GTDB taxonomy): domain Bacteria; phylum Bacteroidota; class Bacteroidia; order B-17B0; family Aurantibacillaceae; genus Aurantibacillus. The sequence goes on from CALPON020000118.1 coordinate 3,721, forward strand.
AGCGGTCTCATTTCTCTCTTTGCAGCATTAAGCTATGGTGAACTCGCGGCTATGATGCCAGAGGGAGGCGGACAGTTTATTTACATCCGCCGCGCCTTCGGAAAGTTAAGTGCATTTGTCTATGGCTGGACTGTTTTTATGGTCATTCAGACCGGCGTGATTGCTGCCGTTGCGGTAGCTTTTGCGAAATTCACCGGCGTTTTTGTTCCTTTTTTTGATCCTTCACATCTCTTGCTCGGCATTGGAAATTTTCATGTCAATGCAGCACAAATCCTTGCGGTTGCAAGCATTGTCTTTCTCACCGCCCTCAACACGCTGGGCATTAACAACGGGAAAATTATTCAAAGGGTTTTCACGAGCACCAAACTTCTGGCACTTGCTGCTTTAATTGGGGTAGGCCTTGTATATGGTTATAGCAGGGGACACTGGCAGTCCAATATGGCCTTACCTTTCTCTAACCTCGCAGATGTTGCCAACACCAATCCTTCTTGGTCCGTGATTCTCGCTGCCATGGGTGTGGCACTGATTGGCTCACTTTTTAGTAGTGATGCTTGGAACAACGTGACGTTCATTGCAGGAGAAGTAAAAAATCCGCGTCGCAATATTCCACTTGGTTTACTGATTGGCGTGCTCATTGTCACCCTTTTGTATATTCTCGCCAACGTGGCTTATTTTATGCTGCTTCCCGCTTGGGGTGATGCCGCCGCTGGGACGGTCGAAGGCAGAGGAATCGCTTTTGCTGAGCAGGACCGCGTTGGCTCCGCTGCCCTTTTTCCGGTGTTCGGCACACTGTCTTCTTCTGTGATGGCAGCACTGATTATTATCTCCACTTTTGGCTGCAATAACGGACTTATCCTTCAGGGTGCCCGTTTATTTTATTCGATGGCGAAAGAAGGACTTTTTTTCCGCGCCGCAGCGCAATTAAATAAGAACGATGTTCCCGGCAAGGCGCTCTGGCTGCAGGCCGCATGGGCTTCTGTTTTGTGTTTAAGCGGATCTTACGGTGATTTGCTCGATTACTGCACCTTTGCTTCTCTGATTTTTTATATTGTCACCATCGCAGGTTTATTCCGCTTGCGCTATACGGAACCTCTGACAGAGCGACCTTACCGCGCCGCCGGCTATCCATACATTCCCGCCTTATACATCATCATTGCCACAGCCATTTGTATTGACCTCCTGATTTTCAAAACACGGAATGCAGGTTTAGGATTACTCATCATGGCCCTCGGCATACCCATTTATTATTTATTTCACCCAAAAAATGCTGATCAAACGCCTACATGATTATTTCGGATTTAACAGACAACAACGAAACGGTTTAATAGTACTTTGTAGCCTGAGTGTGCTGCTCTTCGGCGTTCGCCTGCTGTATCCACTCTTTCTTCCTGATCCGCAAATTCAGGAAGTGATGCTGCCTTTTGAACCCGTGGATAGGGAGTTGAAGGATGGCACTCTGCCGGTATCGAAAATGTACGTGGGCACACCTATTGATCCCAATACCGCACCAATAGAAGCGTTCGAAGAAAGAGGCTTGAATCCCCGCTCTGCCCGCGCACTGATTCGTTTCCGCGATAAGGGCTTTGTTTTCCGAAAGGCAGAGGACTTAAAGAAAATTTATGGTGTCAGCGCAGAAGAATATCAACGCCTAAGTCCACTCCTCCGTTTTCCCGCATCCTCAAAAAACAAAAAAGCGTTGCAGTTCGCAGCGGTAAAACAGATCAAAAAACTGGAGGTGAATTCAGCGGATAGTATCGCTTGGTGTGAATTACCGGGTATTGGACCTTCCTTTGCGAAACGAATTTTAAAGTACCGCAATCTGCTGGGTGGCTTTGCCCGCCTCGATCAGTTAAAAGAAGTTTATGGTTTGGACGAGGAGCGGTTTCAGAAAATCCAGCCTTTTCTTTTGATAAACACCGACAGTATCCGTAAAATCGACGTCAATACGGCAGAATTTAAAACCATGGTCCGCCACCCCTATATCGGGTATGAATTAACAAAAGAGATTTGCAATAAACGCAGGAAACAACCCTTCACTGCTCAAAACCTATGTGAACTTGGATTTTCAGAGGCCAATTGTGTCCGTCTTCAAGCCTACCTGACCTTTGGTCCCTAAAAAAGGCCGACTTCCTTCTCAAAATGTTTATCTTTAAGGAATATTTTTTTTGAGCTATGAGCGATAAGCAACGAACTATCAAAAGCGCCGTCTCTGTTTCAGGGGTGGGTCTGCATACCGGAAAACCTGTCACCCTCACTTTTTTACCAGCCCCCGAAAATCACTGGTTTAAATTTCAGCGGATGGATCTGGATGGTCAGCCCATTATTGATGCTGATGCGGACCTGGTGGTAGACACCAGTCGCGGAACGACGCTCGAAAAAAATGGTGCGCGTGTGCATACAACTGAACATGTGCTGGCTGCTTTGGTTGGCTGTGGAATCGACAATTGCCTGATCCAGGTCACTGGCCCAGAAATGCCGATTATGGATGGAAGTTCCCGTCCTTTTGTGGCTGTGCTCGAACAGACGGGCGCAGTAGAACAAGCATCAGAGCGTGATTATTTTGAATTGACCGAGAATCTTACTTACGAGGACCCGAATAAAAAAGTAGAAATGCTAGCGGTCCCCCAGGAAGATTTCCGTGTCACAGTGATGGTGGATTATGGTTCGGAAGTATTAGGAACTCAGCATGCCAGCATGTATCGCCTCGCCGATTTTAATAAGGAAATTTCCCCCTGTCGCACCTTTGTATTTTTACGTGAACTCGAGGCCTTACTGGCACACGACCTAATTAAAGGTGGTGATTTGGATAATGCCATTGTTCTCGTGGACAGTGAATTGCCAAAAGAAAAACTCGACCACCTCCGCAAGGTCTTTAATAAACCCGATGTTGAGGTAAAAGGCATGGGCGTGCTCAACAATACAAAATTACATTTCTACAATGAACCGGCGCGTCATAAATTACTGGATATCGTGGGTGATTTGGCGCTTGTTGGCCGTCCCATGAAAATACATGTACTTGCTGCGCGTCCCGGTCATGCCGGCAATGTGGAGTTTGCCAAAAGATTAAAAGCACTCGCCAAAAAACAAAAGACGGAAAAAGATTACCCAAAGATTGATCCGAATGGTCCGGCATTATTGAACGTCACCGACATTATGAAAATTTTACCGCACCGTCAGCCCATGCTTTTGGTCGATAAAATTATGGAATTGTCGAAAGAGCATGTGATTGGGGTTAAGAATGTCACTTTAAATGAAGAATTCTTTAAGGGTCATTTTCCTGATTTCCCGGTCATGCCGGGTGTTTTGCTCATAGAAGCCATGGCCCAATGTGGCGGGGTGCTAGTTTTAAAAACGGTACCAGATCCAGAAAATTACCTGACTTATTTTATAAAAATAGACGGCGTGAAATTCCGTCAGCAGGTTATTCCAGGTGACACGGTGGTTTTTAGTTTAAAGCTTGTAACCCCAATTCGCCGCGGCATTTGTCACATGCGCGGTGTGGCCTATGTTTCTAATAAACCAGTGATGGAAGCCGAGATGATGGCACAAATTGTGAAGGTGAAAGGCCTTGAAGTAAAAACAGCTGAAACCCAACTTGTTTAAAGCCCTATGATTTCTCCACTCGCCAATGTAAGCCCTAAAGCACGCATCGGAAAAAATGTAACTATTGAACCTTTCGCTACGGTCTATGAAGATGTGGAGATTGGAGACGACTGTTATATTCATCCTAACGCGACTATTTATCCCGACACCATTATTGGCAGTGGCTGTAAGATTTTTCCGGGAGCAGTAATTGGCATCATTAATCAGGATTTAAAATATAAAGGTGAGAAGACCACCACCGTCATCGGAAAAAATACAACTATCCGCGAGTATGCAACGATCCACAAGGGCACGGCGGACCGCATGATCACGAAGGTTGGCGACAACTGTCTGATCATGTGTTATACACACATTGGTCACGATACCATTGTGGGTAATAATGTAATTGTGGCAAATAACGGCTCACTCGCAGGGCATATTACGATTGAAGATTTTGCTATACTCGAAGGGGTAGTAGCAGCGCAGCAATTTGTGCGAATCGGTCGTCACGCTTTTGTTGCCGGTGCCTCGCTGGTGCGCAAAAGTATTCCTCCTTATATCCGCGTCGCGCGCGAACCATTGCAATTTATTGGGGTCAATACCATTGGCCTCAGCCGCCGCGGATTCGACAAAGAGACAATCAAACAGATTGAAGATATTTACAGAATAATATTTGTACGGGGACACAATGTCAGTAATGCCTTGGACATTGTAGAGTCTGAAATGCCCGATACACCGATCCGTCGCGAGATTGTTGATTTTATCCGCGCCGAAACCGAAGGCATCGTGCGGGGCATCTGATATAAATACAAACAGCCATTGATTTCCATTACTTTAAATAACCTTGGAAAAAAATTCAACCGTGAATGGATTTTCCGCCAGCTCTCCTTTGAGTTGGGTGCCAGGGAAAAGCTGCTGATTCGTGGCGGCAATGGTTCTGGAAAATCTACTTTACTCCAAATCATTAGCGGCTTTGTTTCCCAAAGTGAAGGTAATGTGGTTTGGCAGGCTGGTGACAAAGTGCTCGCGGTGGAACAGCTTTACAAACAAATTGCGCTCGCTTCACCTTATCTGCAGCTGACCGAAGATTTTACGGCCGTTGAACTGATAAGACACCTGCAGTCCACTAAACCTTTTATCCAGAATCTGACAGCAGACGAACTTCTGGAAATTGCGCAACTCGGTCATGCACGTCACAAATTTATACGACAATACAGCAGCGGCA
>CALPON020000119.1 GCA_943325195.2 Sphingobacterium thalpophilum
CACCAACAAAAAGTGTTGCTTGAAGAATAGCAAAACCTTTCCCTTCAAAAACGCCCTGAAAACTGCGATAACAATAAAGTGTAGGTAATAATTAGATAGTTAGACGGATTTTATTGTTTTACTAATTATCTGTTTTTTAGCCTTGTGTCTTTTGATTTCAGCATTTTTAAATATTTTCAATAACTATTTTAAATGGATTTACTTCGGCCTATTTCCACCTATTAATCCGGCCTTGTCAGCACCCTCAGTTATTTGGCAGATAAATATCAAAGGTGGCCCCTTTATTTAAGCGGCCTGTTGCACGAATAAGACCTTTGTGGTTTTCGATAATGCGTTTGCAAATCGCCAGTCCCATGCCGGTGCCCTTATAGACTTGTTGACCGTGAAGTCGCTGGAAGACTTCAAAAATACGCGTTTCGTATTTTGGTTCGAGTCCAATTCCATTATCTGCAATACTAATATGGCAGTATTCCTGATCTGGTGGTGCATTCGCTATGGCCAATAGTCTGCCGGGTGTCCGTTCACATTTGATGGTTATTCTAGGAAAACGTTTGGTATGCGTAAATTTTAAAGCATTACCAATTAAGTTGTGAATCAGTTGACGGAACTGAAAAAGAATTACACGGGGATGGCAATTGCCATCGATGGTAATTAGTGCTTTTTTTTCACTGATTAGTTCTTTAAAATCTTCCATGACCTCTGTGACGACTTGACTGATATCTACCTCCTCGAAGGCCTGCTTTCCATCCGCCACGCCGGCGTACACTAATAGGTCGTCAATGAGCGTCTGCATTCTACTAACAGTTTTCTGAACTTTATCCAGATCTTCCTTGCCATTAGCCGATAGATTTTCTTTTTCATTTTCAAGCAGGGCAGTCGTGAATATTTTAATTTTTCGCAGAGGTTCCTGCAAATCATGACTGGAGATAAAGGTGAAGGTTTCTAGTTCTTTATTAGCTTTTTCAAGAAATACATTTTTTTCATTCACGGTCCTATAACTTGCCTCCAGTGCCTTGGTGCGCTCAGTAATAATGGCCTCCAATTTTTTATTTTCTGATTTATTTTTTCGCGGTAGGCCAGAGGACTCTGTTAACGTTAGTAGAATGAGTTGTTCGTTTTTAGTCTTGTGGACAATGGGCCGCGCGTTGAGCAACATCGTCTTTTTTCCACTCCCTGGAAAAGCATAATTAATGACATGCTCATAGAAGTGTGTGTTTTTCTGAAGAATATTGTCCAGTAACTGACGCAAATCGGGCATGTCCCACTGGTGATTTGAAAGATCAAATAACAAAACTCCTTCAGTACTCGACTGCATCAGGTGAAATTTTTTGTAGAAGGCTTTGTTGGCGGACTTCACACGGAGCTGTTTGTCCAGAAGCAACATCGGCTCATGCATGGTTTCGGCCAGTGCTTCAGCAAAATTATAGGATTCGGCCAGCTGTTCGTTGCGCATCTGTAATTCCTGATTGGTTGTTACCAATTCTTCATTTGTGGCCTCAATCTCCTCCTTTGAAGTTTCAAGTTCTTCATTTAGCGTTTGGAACTCTTCACTCGCTGAAATAATCTCCTCATTGGCTGCCTGCAAGTCCTCATAAGCACGATCCTGCGATTCGATGACAGCAATCATTTCAGCGCTGGCCTTTTGTAATTCTTCTATTTGTTTTTTAAGTCTTGAATCTTTCTCTAGGTAGTTTTTTGAAAAAGCATTTTTATCTCCTAAGCGTTCTCGTTCCTGCATGCTAAAGACGATGAGATACAAGGGATCGCTCCAGTCAAAGGGCAGTGGTCGCACTTCTAGAGAAACAATTTGTACCACCGTCTGCTGATCGTGTGAGTTTAGCTGAATACCTGTCTTAAAAACCGGGGCATTTGTTTCGACGACTTCGTGAAGCGCATTTCGCAACTCAAAAACAAATTCTGGACGTGTCATTTTAAGGATATTCAGGCTCGCATTTCCTGTGGGGTGTGAGAGGTATATTGCGGTTGAACCCCGGAATTGGATGATTTCAAGACTTTTATTAACGATGACGCAGGCTGGCATGTAAAGGGCAAGTAGTGTCGCATCAATCGTGCGGTCGAGGTCCGAGGGCAAAAGACTGTTTTTTGATGCGGAGGCGGGTTTAGTGTATTTTTCTGCTGTACTCTTTCCAAGTTGACGGAGCGCAAGTGCGGGGACTTTGCGTGTACCGATGTTTTTCTTGTGACTATACAGTTTAAAGGCACTGCTGATTGGACTAAAAAATGGGGAAGAGGTGCCAATCGATTCCGATTTTCCAAGCAGAAGGTAGCCGGTTTCATTGAGCGCAAAACTCATGGTAGCCAGTGCTTTTTTTTGTGCTGCCTGATCAAAGTAGATGAGAAGGTTCCGGCAACTGATAAAATCTATTCGGGAAAAAGGTGGGTCCAGAAAAATATTATGAGGGGCAAAAACGCACATATTTCTCAATTCTTGTGTGATGCGGTAACTCGCGCCAGTCTTGATAAAAAACCGATCAGTCCGTCGCTTGCCCACTGAGAGCATCTTTTTTTGGGAATAGTCGCCGATGCGGGCCTCCTTAATCGCCTGTTCACTTAAATCGGTGGCAAAAATTTGGATCGGTGTCTTTTTTGCTTTGTTCGTTTGTAATTCAGTGATTAGCATGGCCAGTGAATAGGCCTCTTGGCCGGTAGAGCAGGCTGGGACCCAGATGCGAAGAATTTCATTTTGCGCCTTGCTTTTTAATAGGTCGGGTAAAAAACTCTTTTTCAGGTATTGAAACGCTTCAGGGTTGCGAAAAAAATCGGTGATATTAATTAAAAGGTCCTTATACAGTAAGTCTATTTCTTTGTTTTTTTTGAGAACATACGTGCTATATTCTTGAAGCGTCTGCATTCCGCATTGCACCATTCGATGGTTAATCCGCCGTTTAATGGTGGCAAGTTTATACATCTTAAAATCGACCTGTATTCTTTTATGCAGTTCGTCAAGAATTAATTTGAGCTGCGGATCTTTGTCCGAAATAGCTTGTTCTTGTTCCTCTTTTTTAAGTGGTTTAGGTTTATTTTTTGCAGTTAAATTGGCAATGCCGCTTCTGCCGAGTGCATTTAGTTTACTAGCGCTTTCTTTGGGAGAAAGCACAAAATCAACCATCCCTGAAGAGACGGCCGACTTGGGCATGCTTTTCGCTTTCGCACTATCGTCTTGGGCAAAGGTAAGGCCGCCCGCCTTTTTTATTGCTTGGAGCCCTTTGGTGCCGTCGTGTCCATTTCCCGACAGAATGATGCCAACGACATTTTCTTTATGAGTTTCTGCAAGCGAGGAAAACAACACGTCGATGGTGACAGCTGCTCCTTTTTTGGCGCGCGGAATGAGTTTAATGTGTCCGTCGGTGACTTCAATGCCACGATCGTTGGGAATCACATAAATATTGTCGGGCACAATGTGTTCCATGTTTTCAATCTCCTGCACCTTCATGTTGGTGATTTTTGCAAAAATGGGTGTCAGCATACTTTTGTGATTCGGACTGATGTGCTGAACATAAATATATGCGAGTCCATTATTTGGCGACAGGTTGCGGAAAAGTTCCAGGGCTGCTTCGAGACCTCCTGCTGAAGATCCAATTGCCACCACGGGAAAATTTTCGCGGGTAGGCAACACAGCTTTTTTAGTTGCCGTTATTTTTGATACCAGCTTTTTTTTAGTAGGTATTTTTTTTAGCAGTTTTGGTTTTTTCTTCAGCATGATGCTATTTTTTGTGACGATTTAAAATGCGCACAAAGACATCTTTTGTTGCGCTTGCCAGATGGCTTTCACGGAATTGTTTTAAAAAAAATGTCAGTTCAGAATTAGGTTCAGTGAAGTCTCCTTGGTTTATATAACTTGGGGCTTGTAGATGAAGGCAATTGTTAGCGAGCGTTCTTTTACGAGGGGTCGAATAAAAGATCATCGGAAACGGAGGCAAAGAAGCCATTACTTTTAATTCTGGGGAGCATTCACTACCATTTTGTCCGATCATACTCATGTCTCGGAAAAACCGGTCTGGGATTTGCTGCTTTTTTTTCTTCCGTGTCTTAAGTAGCTGTCCGCCTTTTTCTGCAAAGGTTCTTGTGGCGCGCTGTAGAACACTTTTTAAAGTGGCGGTTAAAAATAGATGATAATCCGCTTCAGTATTGGCAAGTCGGATGGTTCTGCATGCGGATATACCTGCTTTTTGCTGGGAGCTCATGATAAAAGTTCTAATTGACCTTCAGAGCATTAAGCAGAAATTTTTCTTTGGATGGACGCTGCAATCCATTCTCTGACGTTTTCGTCAGGACATAACGGAGGTACTTAATTAAATCGGCATAGTCACCCTTTTTTAAGTAATAATGCGCACCATGCTGGTAGAGAAGTTCAGCCATACTGTCTTTAAGAGAAGTAGAATACATAATGACCGGAAAATCTGAGATTTCTTTATTGGCTTTTATCTCCGTTAGACATTCGTAGCCATTCTTGCGAGGCATATTGATATCAAGAAATAAGACATCGGGGATTTTACCCTTTGGCTTTTTCAAGTAATTCATGAGTTGCTCTCCATCTTCTACTGTTACCAGTTTAGTGTTTATGGTGATACTCTTGAGTGCCTTTGCGAAAAAATAGCGGTCGTCCTGATCATCATCGGCCATCAAAATATTAATTACTTTTTTTTTCAGCATGGCCATTTAGGGGTTTAAATTAAGCGCGTACTATCAGAGGCAATAAAGCCTCCTACTAGTAAAGATACCTTAATCTACTGAAGAAGTCTAATTAATCGATAAGTCGCCCACTATGTCCGGTAATTGTATAGATGATGAGTTTAAAAGGGGTTTTCAATTTTCGCTGGCACATTGAAAAAACTAAAAGCACCCGATTGGTGCTTTTAGTTCGTTTAGTGCAATGTTTTATTTTTTAGCCGCAATTGGCTCTTTCGTCGTTTCTTTCTTTTCAATTTCATTTGCCTTCGTCAGATGCTCGTGCGCTGTTGCAGCACTAGCCATTGCTTTGTCAGTATTGTTGCTTTCATGGAATTTAGCAGCTTCTGTATGATGCTTTGCAGCAGTCTCCAAATGGGTCGCTAGCGTTTTATGAGCTTCAATACGTTGCTGTTTTTCGGCAGGTGCTGCCGCATTCGAACTGTTTTGATTAGTTGGTGTGGTCATTTTTCTGTTTTTTAAATTTTAATTATTGAGGAGATAAGGCAGTGGCGATCTGTCCTATTTATCCTTTACGCTGATGTTATTTTAAACCGGCACATCGAACTCTGTTAGAATATTTCATGCCAGTGCGATTAAAATTCAGAAGGGGCCTGCAGACAAGGCTCAGGTAATTTATTGCGTAAAGAACAGAAGAGAAAACGGGAATAATCTCAGAATGGGACCCCGTTTTGGGGATTTATCGACCCTCTCTTTAACAGAGATGAGGGCGATGCAATGTTTGCCTATTCGCCATCTTTAGTAAGCAACATTTAATTTTTTTAAACTTTGTAGAAGCGGCTAGTGTATATAAATAAAACCCGGACCTTGGTCCGGGTTCACAGAGAAAATAATTAGTTTCAGTCTTCTAAATGCGCAGGTTGTAAAGGTGGTTAACCAATGCTCGTTTAGGTGTTGGTGTCAGAAAATTGGCAGGGCTGCTTCTTATTTTTTCATAAAGGCGGAATACATCCAGACGAGTTTCTCCTGTCCCCGAATGTAGGCACTCATCAGGGCATGGGTTCCTTCATCGTGCGCATCTTCTGATAATTCAAGCAGGCTGCGTTGAAGACTAATGACAAGCTGAAAGGCTTCTAGGATATCCCCCACAGCGGCCAAACCATCCGTTGTTTTTTTACTTTCCACAATGCGGGATACTTTTTTATAGTCTGAATATTTGTGATGGGGTGAATGCCCTAAAGTCAAGATTCGCTCAGCAATCTCATCAATCTTTAATAAAAGATCATTGTACAGCTCTTCAAATTTGACATGGAGTTCAAAGAACTTGTCGCCTTTAATATTCCAGTGATAACCGCGGACATTCTGATAAAAGATGGAGTAATTGGCGAGCAGTTCATTCAGAACCTCGGCTAGACGCTCTGCTTTCTTTGAGTCTAATCCAATGGCATTTAATTTATTCATGGTTTTATTTTTTAGTAGGTGGTTTATTATTTAATTAGCGAGCTTCTTTTCCGGCTGCAAAACGAAAAGGAGTTTTTTTGTACCAAGTTTCATAGCATCAGAGGCAAGGCATAGTTAACTATAGTTCGGCTTTCTGATTGTGTTTGTAGACTGTTCAATTGCTATGCCAGAAAAGAGGAGGAGATATAAAGGAATCAAAAATCCATGTAGAGCAAGTTTTTGAAGCTATTAATCCTTCTTCAGTTTGAAGCTAGCAAGCTTATGTTTTGAAATCCTTTTTTGGAGGGTTCGGCTTGCTGTCCAAGTAAAGCTGTTGAGTATTAAAGAGACTTGCGCCGGAGCATTAAAAAAATGATGGTCCAGGCAACGAAATACCTTTATCTTGCATTTAGTTAGAAGATGAGGACGTTTGATCAGGAATTTATTCAGCGTTGTAAAAAACAGGACAAATCAGCGCAGAAGAAACTGTTTGAGGAATTATATGCTCCTCTGGTCCGCAGCGCATCGCGCTACCTGACCGATTTGTCTGAAGCGGAGGATTGTGTGATGAAAGGCCTTTTAAAGGCGTTTCTGAACATTCGAAATTTCACTTATCAGGAACCTCAAGGTCTTCATCTGTGGATCAGGCGAATTGTGATTAATGAAGCGCTAATGGTTTTGCGTAAAAGAAGAAATTTTTTTTTAAGTCTGGAAGAAGAGCTATCCTCAACCGGTATTGAAAACGAAGCCTTGGACAAAATTGCGGTGGAAGAATTGAATCAACTCATTATGAGCTTGCCGGAGGGCTATCGGACTGTGTTCTGTCTTTATGTCGTTGATGGATACAGTCACGCTGACATAGCCAGCCAGCTGGGCATTTCTGAAAATACAAGCAGGACACAGCTGTCCAAAGCGAGAAATAAACTCAAATTACTGATAGAAAGGAGGGAGAATGTCAAGCCAGGTTTCGGTGGATAAAAGTATTCGGGAGCGCCTGCAGAGCTTGGATAACCGCTGTTCGGAGTTTCCAGCAAATATAGAAAGTAAATGGACCCTTTTGGAAGCAAGTCTTTCCGAGCAACGCCGGTCAAGACGGAAAATAGTTTGGATTTTCCGGGCTGCAGCTTTCAGTGTGGTTCTGTTTTTTACTGTGTTTTTAATACTTCTCGAAAAATTGGATTCGCAGGTAGGTTCCAGCCAGATTAACGTTCTGCAAGGCAGTAGTTCTGCTGAAGAAAGTATACCCCTTCTAGCTCCCATTAAACCAGTAAAGGCCCTTGTGCTTGTCCAAAAGAAAGTTCGGAGAATCAGCGATACAGTAATGAAGTCAGCTATTTTCCCTGTTGAGGAATATTTACAGGCCTCCACTCCAGCATTGAAGGATGATTCAACGCTCTTTGCAGCAGAAAAGGAGACGACTAGACAACGCGCAAAAATCCGATACATTCAGCTAGATTTTGGTGAGGTCAGGGAAGACAAGCCACCTGCTGTTGCTCCCGCTTATGCTGCGGGCTGGCAAATTCGTTTTAAACCAAACACGAGTCAGAAAAGCAATGATAAGCCCGAGAATAGCCAGATTATAACACTGGGATTAAAATTCTAAACGAATAAAAATGAAAGTACTTCAATTTGTAGTGATGACGGGGATGCTATGCATGGCATCCCTCACAAAAGTTCAGGCACAGACGGCTGAGTCAAAACTTCAGGATTCAATTATCATTTCGGTCCAGCCTGGCCTTAAAATCATTTTAACGGGACAAAGTCTTAGGGACTTACTAAAGTACAGGCGCTCCGACTCACTCATTCAGCTCTTCTTGTCGGACTTCAGTCTAGCAGCGGAGCGCAAGGCGCTAGTCAATTCAAGAGTAGTGCATTATGTGGTTAATGCCAGCGGTAAACGCCGCTTGAAGGCAGAGAATGAGGACTTTCAGGAACCCGCCTTTAATCTTGAAAAGGAAGCAAAGGCGATGACCATGGAACTGCCCGCATCGGCTTATTATATTTATGATGTGCAAACTGCCGCAGAAATCCAGATTTTCACCTCTTCTCCTGAAAAATTAAAGGCGCTCGCGGATTTGAATTTGACCGATTTATTAGGTTCTCAGAAAATCAGCAGTGCAGAACAGCGCCGAACGCGCTCTTATGTTTTGCAGAGAACCGACAGCGACTGGAAAGGGACTGCCCGAATTTTTGCTCCCAAGGATGCAATTGTCTTTAGTCCCCTCTTTGGTTTGAGCGTTATTGGCAGCAAATTAAGTCCAGAAACTGGGTTTAAACTCAGTTTGATGCAGTCAGATCGGTACAATCGTCCCAAATGGATCGCCGGTCTGTCCTATAATTTAAACCTA
>CALPON020000120.1 GCA_943325195.2 Sphingobacterium thalpophilum
ATGCCATTTCGGAAGTATTTGACGGGATGCAGCCCTCCAAAGGCAAAGGCTGCGTGCAACAAGCCTGGTCGGTTGCCAATCTCATTCTACTCCTGAATAAAATGTCGGAAACGGATTCTAATAATTTACCCTAATTCTGTAATTTGCAGCAGATGCGAAAATTCATTTTGTTACTCTGCTTTGTCCTCTCCGCCATCCGGACTTTTTCGCAATGTGCTTTTCCAAACCATGCTTTTAAAAGCGGCGAAGTCCTCCAGTATGATGTGGCCTACAACTGGGGCATGATCTGGCTTGAATCGGCCACTGCAACCTTTAAGGTAGAGGCGGCGCTAGCAGCGGGCCGCAAAGCCTATCGCTTGAGCGGCAATGGCAGCACTTATCCACGGCACGACTGGTTTTTCAAAGTGCGCGATCGGTTTGAAGCAAGTCTCGATTCGGCCAGTTTCCGTCCCCTTCGCTTCCACGCTGAAATTAATGAAGGCAGCAAGCACGATCAGCACACCTATTTATTCGATCCGCAAAAAGAAAAAGCTTACACTATTATCACGCGGGGCGGAAAAAAAACAGAACTGGACACCCTTCCATTTTCTGCCTGCAGCATCGATGTACTAAGTGCCATTTATTTTGCGCGAAACATTGATTATAGCAAATTTAAAACCAATGACACCATTGGTATTTCTTTGCTACTAGATGGCAAAATTTTTCCTATCCGCATACGGTATATGGGAAGAGAGAATTACACCTCTCCGCTATATGGCACTTATCGTTGCGTGAAATTCAAGCCGCTTCTGGTAGAAGGTAGTATCTTTAGAAAGGGTGAGCACATGACCGTCTGGGTAACGGATGACCGTAATAAAATTCCCCTCTACATTGAATCTGACATTATTGTAGGGGCCATCAAAGTGAGCCTGCGCAGCATGAGTGGACTGAAATATCCTTTGGAAGCGCGAATTTTGAAGTGAATTTTTTCGACTACTTCTACTAAATCGCTCGATAAACACACAGCAGTCTAATCAGCAACTGTGCCTCAAACAGGGAAGAAGAATATTAATACAAGGAACGCAGCCTGGTAAGCTCTTATCAGTGCAAAATTTAATATTAGTTGCGGGTGACCCCTGTTACTTTTACATAACCTTCATTTGGATGCAGCATCATACAAGCGATAGCATTTGGCGAGCATTCGGAGAGTCGCGTAAAACTGACACGGACAGAACTGCCGTCTTCATAAGAGGTTAAACTGCTCAGATTGCAAACTGCATAATCCAGCTTATCCACACGAAGATAGGTCCCCGTGCAATCGCGAATGACGGCGGCCTCCAAAAGCTCTTCTTTTTTACAGGAACAGAAAACAAAACAGAAGAAGAAACTAAATATAACAAACACTTTTCCGTTTTTTTCCATGTCCTTCAAATTTATGTGTCACAAATAAAAACCCAAGGTAAATTGTCCCGGATGTAGTCCCCTTTTGAAACCCTCAGCGCGTTTCAAACCCGGAATTTCGCTTGAAATCCGCTCATAACTAACAGAGAGTTGTGTCTCAAAACCAATAACCATTCGCGAGTTGAGTTGATACTTCATTCCCAGCCCACCATAGAAGCCAAACTGAGAACTCTCCGATTTAAATAAACTGGTGACGCTCTGCACGGTGCCAGATTGTGTGATCTGGAAGGTCAAATAACTTTTCTCAACGGTGTAGCGATAGCCTAAATCGGCGGTGAAATAGGGACTAAGGCGGCTACTAAAGAGTAAGAGTTGGGCACCGCACTTAAATTCTAGGGCATTTCGGGTCATGCCGCTATAGCTGGGACGTGGGGCACTTCCTTCAAAAAAAACTGGCAGGGAGGCATCCGCGTAATACTGCCCAAGTCCATCGTCATCCACATAGTGATTGACAAGAAAACGGAACGGTGTTTTATTTCGGATAAATCGAAAATACAGGCCATTTACAAAATAATTGCCTTGGTAGGGAATGGGGTCTGTTGAATACAGGGCAAACTCGCGCACGTCGCTCGTGTACATGGCGATTCCGACCTCGACCTTACTGGCATAAGCCGAATCACCACCCTGAAGAATCAATAACTGCGCCTGTGTTCTTGCGGAAAACAGAAGGAGAAACCACACCAACTCCTTTTTAAAAATAGGCTTCCGTTTTGCTTTCATATTCTAAATCCAAGTGATAATGAAAGGGCGCGCCACTTAATACTGCTTTGCGTAAAACGTCTTTCTGTATTCTTCAAGGTAACTAATTCCACTAACAAACCGGTCTCTACATTCAGAATTAAGTCGGGTGAAAGTGAATACCGCAGACCGTACATCTGGGATAGAGAAAAGGCCTGGCGGGTGCTAATCCCATACTGAGAATTGCTGAAGCTGGGAAAACCATCCACTTTTTCAATTCCATAACCGTACGAAAAATCATGAGCGACGTAACGCTGCACAGCGGATTGTTTTTTCGCGAATCGCTGCACCCCCACCTTTACTTCTAGCTCCTGATGCGAAAAGAGAACAGGTGCCTCATTTCTACCATTAAAGAAGGAATAAAAAAAATTGCGGTCTGTTCTAACAGACGATACAAAACGAATGTAATTTAAACTCAGACGGAGCAGTCGACGGGAACCACCGTATTTATAGAAAAAACCAGGGCCGTAAACCGGGACAAATACGCTTTCTGAAGTGAATGAATTAAAATTAAAGAGACGGCGCGACAAAACAAAGGCATTGACGCCCCCTTCGATATACCTGACCTTGTTTTCATCCCGCTCCGGAAGGGTACCGATCATTTGTGCCCCCAGGTCTGAAATCAAGAGCAGGCAAGCTGCAAGAAAAAAAAACAGTCCGCGAAAAGTCGACATCATAAACTAGGGCCTACGCTCATGCAATTTACAAATTTTTCACTAAAAAAATCGACAATTATGGGGGTTTATTGTGACGGGATTTCCAAGTGTTAAAAAGTCTAGCCTAAAAATGACTAATTTCGAGGCCTTAAACTAGCGTATATGTCATTTATCAACACCATCACTGCCCGTCAGATTTTGGACTCGCGGGGCAATCCAACCATTGAAGTAGATGTGATAACCGAAAGCGGCACTATTGGCAGGGCGGCTGTTCCTTCAGGAGCCTCCACCGGTTCGCATGAGGCAGTTGAATTACGGGATAATGACAGCAGTATCTACATGGGGAAAAGCGTTTATAACGCGGTCAACATCGTGAATACCATTTTGCGCGAAAATCTGAAAGGCATGTATGTTCTCGATCAGGCAGAAATTGATGCCAAAATGATTGAATTAGATAATACCCCAAATAAAGCGACCCTCGGGGCCAATGCGATTCTTGGCGTTTCACTCGCTGTTGCCAAAGCGGCAGCAGAAGAAACCCGCACCCCTTTTTACCGCTATGTTGGTGGTGTGAATGCCAATTTATTGCCGATACCGATGATGAATATTCTGAACGGCGGCGCACATGCCGATAATGGTATTGATTTTCAGGAATTCATGGTGATGCCGGTGGGTGCGGAATCTTTTAGTGAAGGACTTCGCATGGGTACCCAGATTTTCCACCACCTCAAATCGGTTTTAAAATCTCAGAAACTCAGCACAAATGTAGGAGATGAGGGAGGATTTGCTCCCAATCTGAAAAACAATGAAGAAGCCATTAAACTGGTGATTCAGGCCATTGAAAAAGCTGGTTTTAAGCCGGGGGAAGACGTATATATCGCAATGGATGCGGCAGCTACGGAGTTTTACGATGTCAATGAAAAAGTATATCACTTTAAAAAATCAACCGGCGACAAACTCAGCAGCGATGACATGGTGAGTTTCTGGGCGGACTGGCGCAAAAAATATCCGATTATCAGTATTGAAGACGGATTCGCTGAAGACGACTGGGCAGGTTGGGGAAAAATAACAGAAACACTGGGACACCAGGTGCAATTAGTGGGTGACGACTTATTTGTAACGAACCCACAGCGTCTGGCAGACGGCATTAATAAGGGAGTTGCAAACAGTATTCTCGTCAAAGTGAATCAGATTGGCACTTTAACGGAAACCATTCAGGCCGTGCAGATGGCGCAAATGAACAGCTATACCTCGGTGATGAGTCACCGCAGTGGGGAGACCGAAGACACCACCATTGCGGATCTGGCAGTAGCTTTATCATGCGGACAAATTAAGACCGGCGCACCTTCCCGTAGCGACAGGGTCGCAAAATACAATCAGCTTTTAAGAATTGAGGAGCAATTGGGCAACTCTGCACGTTACCTTGGGAAATCATTTCGTTTTGCAGATTGATTAAATTATCGGAAATCCTTTGTTTATCGGAACGCACATATTAAATTTATAACCATTAAAGTTCAATTGAATGGATCCACTGAAAGAAAAGTTTAAAGCTAAGGCAGAAGCGCTTAGCGCGGATATTAAAGATATTATTAAAAATCATGGCGACCTGAAGCTAGGAGATATCACTGTTGCTCAGGTTTACCAGGGTATGCGTGGTATGCCGGGTATGGTCACCGAGACTTCCCGTTTGGACCCGGAAGAAGGAATTCGTTTCCGTGGTTACTCGATACCTGAATTACGAGAGAAATTACCGAAAGCTCCAGGTGGTACAGAGCCGCTACCGGAGGGCATTTTTTATTTAATGCTTGTCGGCGAATTGCCAACGACAGAAGATGTGAATTTTATTACTACCGAATGGACCAAGCGGAACAATGTGCCTAAGCACGTGTTTGACGTGATTGAGAAATTACCGGTGGATACCCATCCAATGACTCAATTTGTTATTGGTGTAATGGCGATGCAAACGGAATCAGTGTTTGCAAAAGCGTACGCAAAAGGGATGAGCAAAAAGGAGTATTGGGATTATGCCTATGAAGACAGCATGAACCTCATTGCCCGCCTGCCGCGCATTGCAGCTTATATCTATCGCCGTAAATACAAAGGCGGTGTACATATTGAACCAAATCACAAATTAGATTGGGCCGCCAACTTTGCCCACATGCTGGGCTACGAAGCCTTTGATATGAAGCGCTTAATGCGTTTGTACCTTACCATCCACGTGGATCATGAAGGTGGAAACGTTTCTGCGCATACTACGCACCTAGTTGGTTCTGCACTCTCTGATCCTTATTTGGCTTTTGCAGCAGGCATGAACGGTCTGGCTGGTCCTCTGCACGGTCTTGCTAATCAGGAGGTACTGAACTGGATCATGGAGTTGAAAGAAACCCTAGGCGGCGGTCTTCCATCAAAAGAAGAAATCGCAAATTATATTAAGAAAACACTGGCCGAAGGGAAAGTAGTGCCAGGTTACGGTCATGCTGTGCTTCGCAAAACAGATCCACGTTTTACTGCTCAGCAGGATTTCTATAAAACTTACATCAAGCACGATGATATTTGTGAAATTGTGCAAATGGTGTACGAAGTAGCACCTCCAATTCTGGAAGGCACAGGGAAAATCAAAAACCCATGGCCGAATGTGGATGCGCACTCCGGAGCGCTATTGGTTCACTACGGCATGCATGAATATGACTTCTACACCGTGCTGTTTGGCGTAAGCCGCGCACTGGGTGTATTGGCAAGTCTGGTCTGGGACCGCGCAACTGGTTCGCCAATTGAACGTCCGGGTTCACTCACAACCGACAACATCAAAGCAAAAATTAAAGCTGCACAAGAAGCAGCCAAATAATTGAAAGGAAGGCCGGGACAATCATCCCGGCCTTTTTTTGCTCTATCCATAGGCACCTGTTCATATGTTCAGGAAGCCGGCCGTCGATGCGCTAAGGCAGGGACTAAATTTGCAGGTAATGCGTTTCATCCGTATATCTGCTTATCCCACCCTCCTTGCTTTTCTGCTGAGCCTGCTAATACTACCTCTGAGCGAAGTAAAAGCCCAGCCACCACTTCTGCGAAATTTTGAGTATGTAGAAAGTTATAGCCTGGCGGCGGTTGAGCAGATGCTTACCCATGGCATTCCCGCCAGCGTGACCCTTGCCCAAGCAATCCTTGAAAGCAGCAGCGGCACCAGCAATTTGGCTAGGCGCTCCAATAATCACTTTGGCATTAAATGTCACGTGCAATGGCATGGAGATACCATTGTACAAGCTGACGATACGCTTGGCGAATGCTTCCGCAGCTATGAATCCATAATGGATTCGTACACGGATCATAGTTTATTTCTGCGCACTCGCGCGCGCTACGCCACTCTATTTCAATTAGGCATTACCGACTATAAAGGCTGGTGTACTGGTCTCAAAAAAGCGGGATATGCCACCTTTCCAAGATATGCGGAGGTACTGATCACGCTAATTGAAAACCTGAATCTGTATGAACTAGACGGCCCCTCCCGACTACTGCCAAAATCCTTGTCAATTGCAATTACAGATCATGTGACTGCAAAACAACTCAAACCATCCCCCTGGGCGGGCTTCCGGCCTGGTCTTTACCAGCTGGCAGAAAATGATGCCCTTTTCTTGAATGAGCAGGACGTACACTTACCCAGCTTGTCCCATCTCTCGCAGACTTACTAAATTCTCTCCTGCCATTTTAGGTTCCGTCCAGACTTTTAAAAAATGTTACTTTTGTAGCTTAATAGTTAGACCATGGAATTCAGAATAGAAACAGATACAATGGGCGAGGTAAAGGTACCTTCGCATGTCTATTGGGGCGCGCAAACAGAACGCAGCCGTAATAACTTTAAAATCGGACCTGAGGCGAGTATGCCGAAGGAAATTATTTACGCCTTCGGTTATCTGAAAAAAGCCGCCGCTCAGGCAAATCATGAGCTTGGCGTCTTAACAAAAGAAAAGTGTGACCTCATTGCAATCGCCTGCGATGAAATTATTGCCGGCAAACTAGATGAACAGTTCCCACTCGTGATCTGGCAAACTGGTTCAGGAACACAAAGTAACATGAACGCCAACGAAGTGATTGCTTATCGCGCGCACGTTATGAATGGCGGCAACCTGGCAGATGAGAAAAAAGTACTACATCCAAATGATGATGTAAACAAGTCGCAATCCAGCAATGATACCTTTCCAACAGCCATGCACATCGCTGCATACAAACAGGTAGTCAGCATTACCATTCCGGGCCTCGAAAAATTACGCCACACTTTAAACCGGAAAGCAGAAAGCTGGAAAAACATTATCAAAACCGGTCGTACGCATTTTATGGATGCAACACCTTTGTCTTTAGGACAAGAGTTTAGCGGTTATGTGCAGCAAATCGACATGAGTATCCGTGCGCTTAAAAATGCTCTGGAAGCTGTAAAAGAACTGGCTTTGGGTGGAACAGCAGTAGGTACCGGATTAAATACCCCAAAAGGATACGATGTGCTGGTCGCAAAGAAAATCGCCGATTTAACGGGACTTCCTTTTGTCACCGCACCTAATAAATTTGAAGCACTAGCCGCACATGATGCGATGGTGGAATTAAGTGGTGCTTTAAAACGCACCGCAGTGGCACTAATGAAAATTGCGAATGATGTGCGGATGTTGTCTTCCGGACCGCGTTGTGGAATTGGAGAAATCGTTATTCCTGACAACGAGCCAGGCTCTTCTATCATGCCGGGAAAAGTAAATCCAACGCAGCCGGAAGCATTAACAATGGTCTGCGCACAGGTCATCGGAAATGACATGACCGTGACAATTGGCGGATCGATGGGTCATTTTGAACTCAATGTGTTTAAACCGGTAATGGCTGCAAATGTATTGCAGTCTGCCCGACTCATCGGAGATGCTTGTGTCAGCTTCAACGACAAATGCGCAGAAGGCATTGAACCCAACCTACCAATGCTGAAACAACACCTCGAAAATTCACTGATGTTAGTTACCGCACTTAATCCACATATCGGCTACGAGAAGGCGGCTAAAATTGCAAAAACAGCGCACAAGGGAAATAAAACCTTACGTGAAGCCGCGATTGAATTAGGCTATCTTACCAACGAACAGTTTGATGAATGGGTGAAACCGGAGGATATGATTGGAAGTCTGAAATGATTTTTTTTAAATACATCAAAAGGGTTTGGGATTCTCTCAGACCCTTTTTTATTTGGGTAACACGAGGGGACTTTAGATTCTGACAAAACCAAACGGGGGAGCTGTTTCGTCAATAAAATGATACGCATTAGAAGACACCTTCGCGATCCTGCCCTGCAAGGTTCTGTAACATACAATTCAAGCCGACTAAACGGCATCGCGGCAGCCGAGAAGAGACGTAAGAAGGAAAGTAGCCCTTCAGGACCAGGCGTTAAAGAACGGGTCAATTAATCATCTCCTTCTCCACCCAATCGCCATGCTCACGGATTAAATCAATGAGTTCATCGACCGCAGTTTCACTGGTCACATTTTTTTTCACGACCTCCTTGCCTTTGTAAAGACTGATTTTGCCAGGACCTGTGCCCACGTAAC
>CALPON020000121.1 GCA_943325195.2 Sphingobacterium thalpophilum
ACAATTCTTCCAGTATAAATGCGCGTACCATCCGTGAGCCACAATAAATAAAAACCATTTTCGTAGTTGACAAGATTTAGTGGCGCACTGTCTGCTGTGGTCACGGTATCAATGAAGTCTCTGGCAATACCCAGCTGGTCATATACAAAACCCTGCACGCGAATGTTATTTCCACCGCCGAGACGGAAACGCAATTGATCAGCCTCCGAAAAGCTCGGGTTCGGAAAGACCGTTGCGCGAAGTTTACCATCACTACTTACAAAGATGCGGCGCACCTCACTTTGCTCAAAAGTGGCGAGTTGAACTTTATAATAATTCCAGGCGTTTTGAACAGGAAATTCATGTAAACCGTCAAAGGGCTCGGCAGCACCTGAAGCGCCGCAAATACCCGCATAGTCCTTGACCGTTAAATACGTCAACGAATCACTGCTGTGAAGTAATTGATAACCCTGGCAGGTCGAACCGGCAGTGAATAAAAACCGATACGTCACCACATTTCCATTTTGGCTAACTGAAAAATTTGAAATCCGTTGCGCAGCTGCAGATAGCACAAACACAAAAGTGAGGAGAAGTGAATATGTCCGAATTCGTAGCACTGTGATAGGCAAAGATAAAACAGATCTTGTTCCCAAGGTGTTAAATGAAATTATTTTTCAATACTCAGCACTTCACGGTTATTTCAGAATCCAACTACTGCTGTTCCTGCCACCATAATAGACCGTCAGAATATAATTATCTTTTTTAAGCGCTAGTTTTTTTGTGCTGAATTTCAGGTGACTCGCCCCAAGCGGAAAGTCTATTTCTTGAAAAATGTCTACATTAAATTTCGGATTGAGCGGCTTAGTAAGGGCCATGCTTACTTGGTTTGCTGTTTTTAAAGTAAAATCAAATTCTATTTTTGATTTAAACTTCAAGGTTCGTGGCAGATTTATTTCTAGAGCTTGGTCCCTTTCTGAATAGCCCTGAAGAGCGGTATCATTGATCAGAACTGAATATAAATGCAAGCGATCGCTCTCTGTTTTTTGGGTCCAGACAATCTTTGCGTCTTCTGCTTTCGGCAGAAAGATCAGCCTCCGCAGCGAAGCAAGACTGCTATCTAGTTTAATGCGTTCTTGATTTAGACGATAAAAATTAAACTTTAGTCCCCCGTTCTCACTTATGCCCAAATACAGGTCCGCCAGTCCCGGCTGCTGATGATAGTTTTGCTGATCAAAAAATGTCACAAATAATTTCCCTGTTCGAGGTTGAACCGCTATCTGCGGTTGAAATTGCTCTTTGTGATTAACGCGGAAGGTCAGCAAGATTCGCTCCGTCCAATTTTCCCCACGATCATCACTGTATACCAAAAAAACGTCTTTATTTTTTTCAGAATTTTTTTCGTCCGACCAGATGATATAGATTCTGCCTTTAAAAGCACCGTCCACGTCCACTGCCATCTGCGGTGTACAATCCAATGTCAGTCCATCTACTTTTTGCTCCCATCCGCCGATAATAGGAACAATAATTTTTTCCGATGATAGCCATGTCAGTCCGCTATCGCGTGAGCATTGAAAAGCAAGGCCTTTGGGACCTGCCCAGCAGACATAGACTTCTCCTGCGGGACCAATTACAGGGTCACTGGCCCGTAGTGTAAAGTCGCCATTTCGACAATCACCGGAAAACGAACTGATCTGCATTTCCACAGTAGGATTTGCGGCCCCAAGTGTTCTACTATAAAAAATTCGGGAACTATCCTTAGTGGAGGAACTGGCGTATTTGTCAAATTCCGTCCAAATCCAGTGTGTAAAATGGCTGTCCTTATCCCGAGCCTTTAGCGGCGCTCCTTTGTAGTGTGCACTGTCCCCAACTAGCCCGTAGTTTTTTACAACAGGGCGCGGCCTATCATTTTCTAAAGTATTACTGAATTGTGCATAAGTCAAGACGCCGCTACAAAATAGCCATAACAAAAAAAAGCTCCGTCTTTTGCTTTTCATAGGGAAGCAAAAATAAACATCCTTTCATTAACTTTAAGGAGTTTTGTATTCCCTCTGAAACCCCTAACTTTAAGGTTTTTAGACAATCAATTACAAGTAATATGAGTAAGACTTATCTGGATCAGAACAAAGACCGTTTATTGAATGAACTTTTAGATTTATTGCGCATCCCTTCGGTGAGTGCGGATAGTAAGCACCACGCGGACATGCTAAAAACAGCGGCTGCAGTGAAAAGTCGTCTCGAAGAGGCGGGCGCGGACAAAGTGGAGATTTGCGAAACAGCTGGTTTTCCGCTCGTGTATGCGGAAAAAATGATTGACCCTGCCAAACCGACCGTGGTTGTTTATGGACATTATGACGTGCAGCCGGCGGACCCCCTGAATCTGTGGGATTCGCCACCTTTTGAACCCGTCATCCGGAAGACTGAAAACCATCCCGATGGCGCCATTTTTGCGCGCGGCGCCTGCGATGACAAAGGTCAGATGTATATGCATGTGAAAGCCTTTGAAATGATGATGAAAACCAATACCCTTCCCTGCAATGTCAAATTCATGATTGAAGGTGAAGAGGAAGTGGGTTCTCCTAACCTCGGTCCTTGGATTATTGCCAATCGCGAAAAATTAAAAGGCGATGTCATTCTGATTTCCGACACCTCTATCATTGCGAATGATAGTCCAAGTATTGATTGTGGTTTACGGGGACTTGCATACATGGAAGTGGCAGTAACGGGACCTAACCGCGATTTGCATAGTGGCGTATATGGCGGCGGGGTGGCCAATCCAATTAACGTGTTGTGTAAAATGATTGCTTCCTGTCACGATGAGCATAATCACATTACCATTCCTGGATTTTATGACAAGGTGGTTGAGCTGAGCGCAGAGGAACGCGCTGAAATGGCCAAAGCTCCTTTCGATCTGGCTGCTTATAAGAAAGATCTAGCTGTGGGCGATGTTTATGGTGAAAAAAATTATTCCACGATAGAACGGACTGGCATTCGTCCGACACTCGATGTCAACGGCATCTGGGGCGGCTATACTGGTGAAGGCGCAAAAACAGTTTTGCCTTCAAAGGCCTTTGCAAAAATTAGTATGCGTCTGGTGCCGGATCAAAATTCGCATGAAATCAGCGAGTTGTTTCAAAAACATTTTGAATCCATTGCACCCGCTTCTGTTCAGGTGAAAGTCACCGCCCATCACGGTGGGGAGCCTGTTGTTGTGGGAATTGAGAGCCCAGGGTTCCTTGCAGCCAGTAAAGCAATGGAAGAAACATTCGGAAAAAAACCAGTGCCGACACGCGGTGGTGGCAGTATTCCAATTGTAGCGCTATTTAAGAAGGAACTCGGACTCGACAGTATTCTGTTTGGATTTGGATTGGATAGTGATGCACTGCATTCGCCGAACGAACATTACGGTCTGTTTAATTATTATAAAGGAATTGAAACAATTCCACTGTTTTATAAGTACTATACGGAACTGGCAGGTAAATGAGCCTTGGAGAAATTACCGGCACAGTAGGCGTTAGTCTGCTGCTGTTTGCTTTTGCACTAAATATTTTGAATCGCGTTAGCACGCGCTCAGGCGTCTACCTGCTTTTGAATATGGTGGGGGCCGCGCTGGCTTGCTGGTCCAGCTACCTGATTAGTTTCTGGCCCTTTGTGGTCTTGGAGGGTGTGTGGACCATCAGTTCTGCGCTTATTTATTTTAAAAAAGAAACCAAATGAAAAAAATTGCTGTCGTCCTCGCTCTGCTAAGTCTGTTTTTAAACGCTTGTCATATTCAATCTTTGTCGTGTACGGCCATTAAAGGGTTTAAATTAGATCAATTAAATAAAGAAGGACTAGCAGGAGATCTACTCGTGACGGTTAAAAATCCCAATGCCTTTGGCTTTACACTCCATCGTAGCAGTTTTAATGTAACTTATGGTGGCGTGAAGTTGGGACAAGCGAGTCTTAAGAAAAGCGTCCATATCAAAGGTAAAAGCGAGGATGTCTATGGCTTTCACATCGCTACTGATTTTACAGATATCGGCTTGACCGAGGTGATGAAACTACTGACTGGCGGTACGCGAAAAAATCAAATCGAAATTAACGGGAAATTGTATGCGGGAAAGTTTGGGTTACGTAAGGGTTTTGCTGTGGATCTGAAGGATTATATTCGATTGAATTAGATTTCAGTCAAAACCGCTAATTTGAGCGATGCATCTGCAATTAGTTCATACCGGGATCACTTCCGAAGTTTGCAAAAACACGATAGCTCTCTTTTATCTCGGTGAGTTGATTTCCCCATAAGGTATCTGGTTCTTCCGTTAAAAAAGAGGCGTCTGTTGGTTTATTCAATAGCCAGTGTTTATTTTTTATTTCTTCTTCCAGCTGATTGGCGCTCCAGCCGCTATAGCCGGCAAACAAACGAACCTGATGGGTTTTTACCTGGCCATGCTCAATCATATGGAGCAACTCGTTAAAATCTCCGCCGACAAACACATTGTTGTTGACTGGATAAGAGTCTGGAATATCATGGCCCAGCGTATGGAGAAAAAACAACTGAGATTTGGCAACGGGTCCGCCTTCGTAGATGGGAAAATTTCCCTTGTTAATCTGGGGACGGACATCGCGCAGGAGGAACTGCGTCTTAAAGTTTAGGCAAAAACCAATGCCACCTTCTGCATGATGGTTGGTTAAATAAACGACCGAGCGGTTAAAGAAACCATCGTTTAATAGGGGGTGTGCAATCAGTAACTGGCCCTGCATACCAACAAAACTAATTAAAAAAATAAAAAAATGCGATAATTTTCGGCGGACTGGAAAGAAAGAGGCAATAACATCCGTAAAAATTAAATAGGTTTGTAATCAAATGAAAAAAACCATGACGCTTGCTGCAATTGTTGCCACTGATCTTCACAACGGTATTGGTAAAAACAACCAGTTGCTTTGCCATTTACCTGCGGATCTTAAATTTTTTAAGTCAACGACGATGGGCTCGCCAGTGATCATGGGACGGAAGACATACGAAAGCATTGGTCGTTTGTTGCCAGGAAGAAGAAACATAGTGGTGACACGCAATTCTGCCTATCGGCTGGAGGGCGCCGAAATTTATCATTCCCTGGAGACCGCTCTGGCCAGTTGTTCGGAAGAAAAAGCCTTCGTTATTGGCGGTGCTGAAATTTTTAACTTGTGTATGCCCAGGTTGGACGAGATTTACCGGACCGTGATTCAGCATCACTTTGAGGCCGATACGTTTTTTCCATCCCTGAGCGACGCGGACTATTCCTTGTCATGGCAAGAGTGTCACGAACAGGACGATAAAAACCCTTACGGCTATTGTTTTCAGAAGTGGGTCCGGCAGGGCCAAGAAGCGTCAGAGAAGCTGGCTTAAGCCAGGATGAGTTGCTTTTGCGGCGCATCAAATAAATGAAGTTCCCGTGCTTTCTCGAAGAGTAGCCCAATCGCATTTTCTCCGCGTTCACCGAGGTCAAGCGAAAATTCATTGACATACAAAGCAATGTGTTTTTTAATGACCTCTTCCTCCATGGTTTGGGCATGCTGCCGGATATAAGGCATAGACAGTTCGGGTTGTGCAAAAGCAAAATCCACACTGCGACGAAGGACCCGGTTGACTTTCTGCTGCAAGGCAGTATCGAGGCCTCGTCGGATGACAATGCCGCCGAGCGGAATCGGCGCATGACTGAGCTCTTCCCAATACTCCCCGAGATCACGCACTTTTTTAAGTCCCTTCGTTTCATAAGTAAAACGATTTTCATGAATAATGAGTCCCGCTTCAGCGCGACCTTCCAAGACGGCGGATTCAATCTCATCAAACACACAAATCAATTTATTTTTTAATTCGGGATAGGCGAGTGATAGCAGGAAATTAGCTGTCGTAAGCTGACCGGGAATAGCGATGCGCATTTCATCAGGATGCAGGAGGTCAAGCGCTCCATTTTCTACCAAAAGAGGGCCGCAATTGAAACCCAAAGCACTACCGGCACGCAATAACAGATAATGGTTTAGTACATGTCCATAGGCGTGAAAGCTGAGTTTGGTAATGTCCATTTCAGCCCGCAGTGCCATATTGTTAAGGGTTTCCACGTCTTCCAGACGCACTATAAAGTCCAAACCTTCCGTGTCTATACGACCATGAATAAGGGCATCAAAAATAAAACAGTCGTTGGGACAAGGGGAATAAGCGAGTGATAAACGCATAAACAAAGTTACACTATTTAAAGATTAAAGAGACCTGGGAGGTCCGCTCAGGAAATCGATAACTCCTCTAGCAGTTTAATAAGCGTTTGATTGAGCTGGCTGATGGCGAGGGCAATTTCCCAGGTTTCACGCTGACGTTTTTCGACCTTGTTGCTGATCGCACGAATTTGCGCGCAGGTCCATCCAAAGCGATTTGCAGCCATAAAAAAGGCAGCCCCCTCCATGCTTTCTGTATCGGGGGAAAGCCGATTCTGCAGCGCAGTAATGCTTGCTTCATGGCCATGCACAGTATTGACAGTGATGCCGTGTGCACTGGGTAATTGGCTGAGAAAGTTCAGTAATAGGGGTTTCTCCGGCACCTGCTGCTGCTGACCCAAGCCTAATTCATCAATTGTCAGAAAGCGCTCATCATCCTGTGCGCCTAACTCTGAAAGGCAGTCGCTGACAATATTCAGAACACTACCTTTCGGCCTGTTTCCGAAGCAGCCCGCGAGACCAGCATTCAGCGCCAGGTCAAACTGCTGTGCGCCACAACGGCCCAGTTCAAAAGCGGTGTTGATCATGCCGACGCCAGTGATACAAGCCTGTATTTGAAGATTCCCCAGCTGATAGACTTGCCCGTTCACGCGATACTCGGATAGGAATTGAAGGGTCGGTTCAATTTCAAACGAAGTCGCACTTACCAAAATCAACTTTCTCATATCCTTCAAAAGTAAGAAAATGCCTACCTTTATACCATGATTTTTCTGACACGTCACGAGCATTTTAACGCGGCTCATAAATTATACAATCCGTCCTGGTCCCCCGAAAAAAATGAGGAGGTCTTTGGTAAGTGCGCCAACGCCAACTGGCATGGCCATAATTATGATTTGATGGTCACTATCAAAGGCGAGGTGGATGCCGATACCGGATTTTTAATGGACGTGAAAAAGTTAAGTCAAATCATCAACGAGTATGTGTGCGAACCCCTCGATCACCGCAATATAAATATGGACGTGACCTTCATGAAAGATGTCCTACCAAGCACCGAGAACCTTGCGATAAAAATCTGGGAACAGCTGGGACCAAAATTACCGGCAAATGTTAAATTGCACTGCATTAAACTTTACGAAACACCCCGGATTGGGGTAGAATATTTCGGACCAACGTTATAGAACGCCAAAAAAGCAGCACTTCCTGAACAAAGTTCTTTTATCTTTGTTTTGATTCTAAATGGGGCCACTTGATCAGCAGACTTCTGACACAGTGCTCCTGTTACATGAAAAAAACATCATTCTGTAGCTTAACAACTATCTTATGATTTTAAAAGCATTATGAGTAAAAGAATTGCCGTCTACCGCAAAGAACATTTTAACGCTGCCCATCGGCTGCATAATCCAGACCTAAGTGATGCTGAAAATGCCGCACTGTTTGGGAAGTGTAATTACGTAAACTATCACGGACATAATTATGAACTGATTGTGAAGGTAATTGGGGAGATTGATCCTGTTAGTGGTTACGTGATCGATCTCAAAGTGTTGAGTGATTTAATAAAAAATAAAGTGCTCGAAAGGTTCGATCACAAAAACCTGAATCTGGATACACAAGAATTTAAAAATCTGAATCCAACGGCCGAAAACATTGCAGTGGTCATCTATGATCTCCTGCGTTCTGAACTCGATGTCCGTTACGATTTACAAATACGACTTTATGAAACCGAAAGAAATTTTGTTGAATACCCTTGTTGATGGGGAACGCGTGAATCTGAGCGATATGACTGCAGAGGAGATTGGGGATAGCCATATTTCGACCAGCATTGAGACGCCGATGCGCGCTGATGCTTTTGTCCTTTCTGAGGAAGAAAAGATGAAGAAGATTGAAAAGAATTTTCGTGAAATCATGGAGACGCTTGGACTAGACCTGAACGATGACAGTCTGCGTGGCACACCGGAGCGCGTGGCGAAAATGTATGTGAAGGAAATTTTCAGCGGCCTTAATCCAGCGAATAAACCAAAGGTTGCTTTATTCGACAACAAATACCGATACGATCAAATGTTGGTGGAGAAGGATATTACGTTTTACAGCAACTGTGAGCATCATTTTGTGCC
>CALPON020000122.1 GCA_943325195.2 Sphingobacterium thalpophilum
CTGGTGGTGCGGACTTTGGTAGGTATCAGTAAATAATCCTAGAACAATGAAAAAACAATTTGCAGTTTTATGCGCTACCCTTACTTTGTTTAGTCTGAGTCTTTCTGCCCAAAAAGCAGTGAATGATTCCAGTCTTACTTTTATCGAACGCTATTATAAAATCAAAGACAGTTATAAGGGTATGTCCGATGTGCATGGTGCATTTGCCGGCAGCTCATACAGTATGGAAGCGTTTATGAAACGCTACAATGCCTTTAAAGATTCTTATCCCAGTCTTGAAAAATACAGCGCTCATTTCGCAGGAAGTAAGAACGCACAGAAAGACTTTGAAAAACGATTCTTTGAAATTCAAAAAGTCTATCCAAAAATGTCAGATGTCTTCGGCGAATATGCTGCTGGCAAAAACGCTCTGACTGATTTTATAACCCGCTACAGTCAGCTGAAGGACTCCTATCCGAAAATGGAAGGTGCCTATGGCGCCTATGCAGCCGGGTCCCAAAAGCTGCAAGATTTTGTAAAACGCTATTATGCAATCAAAGATGCCTACCCCGCAAATAAAGACGTGTACGATGAGTTTGCAGCGAGTACGATGCCATTGGATAAAAATAGTCTGAACGTCGGTTCTAAATAAAAGAACAAAACGTGATTAAAAAAAAAGCATCGCCAAGACGATGCTTTTTTTATTATTGTGCACTTAGCGCTTTGTTCAGATTGTCCAGAAAAACTTTTGGATCTTGCGCTCCGGAAACCCCGAACTTGCGGTCAATCACAAAAAAGGGGACCCCGGTGATTCCAAGTTTTTCTGACTCCGTAATGTCCCTGCGGACATCTTCAGCAAATTGTTCCGAACTCAAAACATCCTGCACCGCCTGACTTTCAAGGCCACAATCGCTTGCCAGCTGGCGTAAAACAGCGTGATCAGCTGTGTTTTTGCCTTCTGTAAAATACGCTTTAAAGAGCCGCTCTTCCATGGCATCGCCTTTGCCTTTTGTCTTCGCAAACTGTATGACCCGGTGCGCATCAAAAGAATTAGCCACCACGGCCTTTTCGAAGTCATAATTCAGGCCAACCTCTTTCGCCATATTTAAAACATACTGGATGGTTTCATTCGTATAGGCCATGGTCCATCCTTTGGATTCGGCCAAATGCTGTATCGTGTTCTTGGAGGGGTCCGTCACCAAACTGGGATTTAATTGAAAACTCTTCCATTCAATTTCAACCTGATCCTTTGCGGGAAAGGCTTCCAGGGCTTTTTCAAATTTCCGCTTTCCGATATAACAGAAAGGACACATCACATCGGACCAAATTTCTACTTTCATTTTCTTTTTTATTAGGAGGGTGTCGTCACTTTTTTTTGAATCCTTCTGACTGCTCACTTTTTGGCCACAGCAGATCAATAAAGTACTGCAAAACAAAAGACTTAGCAAAAGCCGGGTTTTCATACCTACAAAAATACACATCCTCTCGTTTATTCCGCCTGCGCCTTAACCACTTTTAGCACCCGTCTTTTATTTTTGAAAGCAGGCCGGTACTATTTCCCTCATCTTTCTATCTTCGTAGCATGGAGCCTCTCAAGGAAATGTTCAATGCAGCCTATTATCACTTGCTTGCAGCGCAATTAAAAAGCCTTGTCCCTACTTTAAATAAAAAGCATTTTGTAGATGAAGCCTGTAGGGACTTGGACAAACGCTCGTTGAATGAACGTCTGCGCTATACTTCTCTAGTGCTTCATCGTTTCATTCCGGGTTCTTTTGGGGAGCAATTAAAAACTTTATATCCCTTGGCGAAAAAAATGCCTTCCGGTTATACTGCCTTGGTGTATCCAGACTTTGTAGCCCAATTTGGACTTCAGGATCCAAAACGAAGTTTGCCGGCTCTAAAGTATTTTACAGTATTTGGATCGAGTGAATTCGCTATTCGTTTTTTTTTAAAAGAAGATCTAGACGCCACCCTCAAGGTCATGGAAAGCTGGAGCAAAGATAAAGATCCACATGTCCGTCGTCTGGCCTCCGAAGGGTCGCGGCCCCGACTACCTTGGTCCTTCAAGCTGGATGCCGTCCTAAAGAATCCTGCTTTGACCGCCACAATTCTTGAGAATTTAAAAAGTGATGCGGAATTATATGTCCGCAAATCGGTCGCCAACCACCTTAACGATCTTTCTAAAGATCATCGGGAGTACATGCTTTCTATTATCAGTAAATGGGATGTAGATGACCCCCATACCGGATGGATTATGAAGCATGCTGCCAGAACCTTGGTAAAAAAAGGAGATCAAGCGGCACTGAAAGTGTTGCGCTTTGATACAAGTCCTGCCGCAGAAATAAGGGACTTTAAACTATCAGCGAACGTCCGTCTCGGTGAAAAATTGGAGTTCAGTTTTCGGATACAGTCCCTTAAAAAGACTTCTCAGCGTTTGGTGATTGATTATTGTATTCATTATGTGCGTGAGAATGAAAGAAAGTCCGCCAAGGTTTTCAAGTTGAAAAACATCGATCTCCAGGGAAATGAAGGCAGAGAGCTGGCCCGTGCACAAACGATTAAAGATTTCAGTACACGCACACATCATGCTGGTAAACATCTGCTCGAACTGCTTGTTAATGGAAGGGTACTTGCGTCAAAGGCGTTTTTACTTGAGAAATAAGAGATGGCTGATTATCCAGATACGAAAGAAATGAAAAGTTTATTACCTGACGCAAGTGCAGGCTTGTTTTATGAAGCCGACTTTCTAACGCAGGAGCAGGCTGACTACTATTTTCACCAGTTAAAATCAGAAGTTGCTTGGGAGCAGAAAGCCATCCGTATTTTCGGTAAAGAAGTACCAGAGCCCCGTCTAACAGCCTGGTACGGGGATGCCAATGCTATCTATACCTATTCAGGAATTAAGATGCAGCCAAGACCCTGGATTCCTATTTTGCAGGACTTAAAACAGCTCACTGAAACGGCCTGCGCAGCTACTTTTAACAGTGGTTTATTAAACTATTACAGGCAAGGCAATGACAGCATGGGATGGCACAGGGACAATGAAAAGGAGCTAGGAAAAGAACCGCTCATTGCCTCTGTCAGTTTAGGCAGTACCCGAACTTTTCAAGTCCGCCACTATCAGGACAAACGCAACAAGTTGGAACTGGACTTAGCACCTGGTAGTCTGCTCATCATGTCAGGCACCATGCAAGAAAATTGGCAGCACGCCATCCCTAAACGCAAAAAGTTAGAAGGGGAACGCATCAATATTACCTTCCGTACGATTTTTTAGAAGCCACTTCCTTCTCCTCGAGGCCGGAAGCCGCCGCCTGGATGCATGCCCGGATGACGTCCAGGTTCTTGTTCTATTTTGGGAGCGTCCCCGCTTTTGAATTTTTTAAAAGTGTAAGTCAAACTAAACATGGCATAGCGACGAAGCACCGTTGTAAAGTTATCTTCGGTATAAGCACCCGTTACTGTTCGGCTGATGCTTCGGTTTTGATTCAGGATGTCATAGACAAACAAGCGGGCTTCCAGACTTTTATTCTTCAGTAATTTGTAGCCCAGGTAGGCATTCCAGGAAATATACGATTGATTAAAACTTTGGCTGAGTCCGCGGTAGAAGGTATGACTGATATCGCTATTTAGAACAAACCCTTTTAAGAATAGCCAATTAATTCGAAAGTTGGCGGTTTGGGAATAAAACTGATTGTCAGATCGGGACTGCAGACTGTTTTTTACGATGGTATAATTGCCATTCATGCCCAGTGAAAAATCAAGTTTTTCACTAATGTTACTCGAAACACTCAGCCCCGCATTCCCCGCATAGGATTTGGAATAATTAAGCAGGTCATCAATCAGACTAGGTGTCTGTGCATAATTTAATCCTCCATTAAAATTGATAGTGCTTTTTAATTTCTTCAAGGGCTGACCAAAGGTTGCAAATACACGTGCAGTGTAATACCCTTCTAGATTAGTTGGTTTTGTTAGCTGTGTCCCTGCAGTGGTGCGATAGCCCTGCAGGATAGAATCGTTTTTCAGAATGTAGGTGGCATTGCTAATGTAGTGTGCTGAACTACTCAGATTAGCAAAGACCATCATGTTTTTGGAAGTGGCTGTATTAAAACCACCATAACGAATAGTCAGATTGTTATCAAAGGTCTGACGGAGGGAGTCATTTCCTGTTCTTATTTGCAGGGGATTGGAGACGTCGATTACATTCTGCAATTGGCTAACGGAGGGAATATTTGTGGACGTGCGGTAATAGACTCGTAAATTTTTTGTTTTGTCAAACTTGTAGTTGAGCGTGCCGTTCGGAAGCAGGTTTAAGAATTGCTGATTGACACGTGCGGTGTAAGGATAAAATTGTATTCCCTGTAACTCCGCCGTTTGCGCATCGGATCCAACACTAAAATTGAGTTTATTTTTAGCATAGCGGTAACTGAGTCCTGCTTTCTGAAGCGTATAATAGTTTTCATATTTGTTGGAGAGGGCGGAATTGAAATCCGTGAAGGCATTGACAAGCGGGTTGTAATCGTTCGTTTTTTTATTAGAAGCAGATTCTGTGTAAGAGGGGTTATAGGTGACTTCCAGTTGTGAAACACTGCTAAGTGGTTCGGTATAGGACAGATTACCGCTTGTTTTTCGGGTATAACTTTCTGTATTAAAATTTTGATCGAGTACGAACGCACTCGTATCACTGTATACAGTGGCTGCGTAATAGCTGCCTGAATTATCTCGAGTATTGATCTGATTGGCGACAGTGGCAGAGAAGGTCCGGCCTTTCTTTTCAAATTTATGTTGCCACAATAAATTATTATTTAGGTCCCAGGCTCTATTGTTGTTGCGCGCGTCAGTTTCGGTGCTACTCAATAGATTCGCATCGCCAATCTCATTCCTGCCGAGCAGCGCACTTTGGGCTTTATTGTCCTGCAACGTAAAAGCAGGTGTGTAAATTAATTTATTGGCACTGTCTAAGGTGAATTCTAATCGCAGATTTGCCCGGTGATTGATGTTGAAATTTCGGTCTCTGCTCGTCTGAAGATAGTTAAGTTGATTTTTTGTAAAAAAAGACCGATTAAGTTGCGTACTAGCTAGGTTTTCTGTTGCGTTAAAAAAGTACGAACCACTTATTGCTATTTTTTTTCCCCATTCATCGGTATAATTTAAGCCAGCTGCTTGCGTCGTCGCAATGCCATTCTGTCCCGGACTCATCTGACCGGAGCTACGACCACCTCCTCTGTTGCTATTGCCGCCCATAGAGCCGGAGAGATCGGCCATACTAAAGTTCTGTTGGTTCACATTATTGGAAAGTAGGAGCAGGCTGACACGCTGCACACCATTAAAATTGTTGAGGGCTGCTCCCGTCAAATAACGTAGTTCTGAATTTTCGTCCGCTCCGCCACCGGCATACACGCGACCAAATTTTCCGACCATCTTACTTTTTTTAGTAACAAAATTGAGGGTCTTCTGCTGGTCACTGTTGTTAAACCCGGAGAAAGCGCTCTGATCGCTCATTTTATCAAAGACTTCCACTTTATCAATCATGTCCGCCGGCAGATTTTTTAAGGTCGCATTGGGATCGTCACCAAAAAAAGGTTTACCATCCACGAGCACTTTTTGAACGGTTTCCCCGTTTACTTTTACCCCATTATTATCAGAGGTAATCCCGGGCATTTTTTTAATGAGATCTTCTGCAGTGGCGTCTGGATTGGTCTTGTATGCATTCGCATTAAATTGCGTGGTATCTCCTTTTTGTGTGCCGGTTTGTTGCACTGCGGTTACATCGACTTGTTTCAGCGCTTTGCTATTTTCTTTTAGGGTGACCTTTGGCAGACGGAGTTCCTCACTCCCAGTATTCAGGGAGAGGAAATGACCTGGTCCCGAATAACCCGAATAAGAAATCTGCAGAATGAATTTGGACTGGGGGGGCAAGCTTAAACGGAAAGCGCCGGCCAGATTACTGCTGGTTCCCGTTATTAAAGTAGAGTCTATTTTAAGGACCCTGATGGTGGCTCCCGGCAAACCAAGTCCTTGTTCATCCAGCACCAGTCCTGTGACTTGCACCTGCGCTCCTGCCATTAAACCTGTAACTATTAATAAAAGCAAAGCAAGTTGCCTGATTGTCCAATTCATGTATCGTTCTGAGACTCTAAGATCAAAAGAAAGTTTAATTCTGCAACTAATAAATTTCGTTAAATGCAGTTAGGCTTGGCGGTTCTAGGTTGAAGAATACTTTGTAAATTGGCGGGATATGTTATATCGACTACTGTTCTGTCTGCTGATGTGGCTTCCTGTTTTGACGCAGGCGCAAAAAAATAAGTTTACACATGCCGATTCACTCAAAGGCACCTATGGTCCGTTCCGCGCCTGGTGGGATTTGCAGTACTATGATCTTCAAGTAAAATTTAATATTCGTGATAGTAGCATACAGGGACAGAACAAAATTTCTTACTCGGTGCTCACGAGCGGGAAAGTCATGCAGCTGGACCTCATGCAGCCCATGCAAATTGATAGTGTAATTCATTACAGTCAGTCCTGTACCTTTCGCCGGGATGGAAATGCCTGGTTTATTGACTTGCCAGCGGAGCAGCTGAAGGGATTGCGGAATGAAGTGCTGGTGTATTTTCACGGCCGTCCCCATGTCGCCAAAATGCCACCTTGGGATGGGGGTATTATCTGGTCCAAGGATAACCAAAAACAGGATTGGATTTCAATCGCCTGTCAGGGCATGGCGGCGCAGGTCTGGTTTCCGAATAAGGACCACATGGCGGATGAAGTGGAGGGCTGCACAGTGGCCTATACCGTGCCGGGGGATCTTGTAGCGGTCGGAAATGGAAGATTGATTAAACAGTTTCTAAGAAAAGACAGCACAGCGACCTATGTGTGGCAGGTTAAAAATCCCATCAACAATTATTGTATCATTCCCTATATCGGAAAATACAGCAATTTCAAAGATACACTGTCGGGGAAAGCAGGGGTGCTGGATTTGGATTATTGGGTGTTAGACCAGGATTTGTCCAAAGCAAAGTTGCAGTTCAAGCAAGTGAAGTCGATGTTAAAGTGTTTCGAGTGGTGGTTTGGACCTTATCCTTTTTATGAGGATGGCTACAAATTGGTGCAGGCTCCTTTTCTAGGAATGGAGCACCAGAGTGCGATTGCGTATGGAAATAATTTTGCCAACGGTTATAAAGGGCGCGACCTCTCTCAAACTGGTTGGGGATTAAAATGGGATTTTATCATTATCCACGAAAGTGGTCACGAATGGTTTGGTAACAGCATCAGCGCAAAGGATGTGGCTGATAACTGGATTCACGAAAGTTTTACTGCTTACTCCGAAAATCTGTATACCGAATTTTTATTTGGGAAAAAAGCGGGGGCCGAATACGTGATTGGTACTCGGAAATCCGTCATGAATGACAAACCACTTATCACTGCTTATAATGTCAATGCCGGGGGGTCTATTGACATCTATTATAAAGGAGCCAATATGCTGCACACGCTGCGGCAGCTTGTAAATAACGACAGTTTATGGCACGCGATGTTTCTGAGCATGAACAAAACCTTTTTTCATAAGACCGTGAACACGGATGAAATCGAAGGTTTTATGTCCTCTTTTTTAAAGATGGATCTTCGACCTTTTTTTGAACAGTATTTGCGGAGCATCAAGTTGCCGATTTTGGAATACAAGGTTGTCAAGGATGGTTTTGCTTATCGCTACGTGAATACGGTCACAGGTTTCCAAATGCCATTGCCTGTGCAGCTTGGCCAAGAGCAACAACGCATTTATCCGAATACGACATGGCAGACGATAAAAACAGGAGCACCCGATTTAGTGGTGGATAAAAACTATTATGTCCTCACCCGTTTTTCTACGCCCTAGTCGAGCCCTCTTACCTTTTCAAGCGACTGATTAGTATGTTATTCTGCTATTCCGCCTTCCCGTTCAGGGTATTTGTATGTAGGTAGGCTCGCGATTTGCATTTTTACTCAAATTAAAAAGCACTTTTTGTCTTTATAAAATCCTTAGTAGCCACAGAATAAAGAGGACGAGGGCGGCTACAAGCAAGAGGTGGATAATCCAGCCTGCGCCAAAATTATCGAAAAGTAGACCTGCAATATAGACAATCAGCAGAATCACTACGAGCAGCCAAAGTAGACTGAGTGCTTCACCCACAGCGGCACTCGCTTCAATCTGTTTTTTGAGCGTTGTAAAACTCTGCACTGGCCGAGTAATAAATGCAGAAGGGGCC
>CALPON020000123.1 GCA_943325195.2 Sphingobacterium thalpophilum
AGCAGGTTTCGGTGAATATCAGCCACGCCGCTGCCGATGTAACGGGAAGAATACGGGCGGTTGCTCGCTTTATCCTCTTCCTGACAATATTTTAAATACTTTTTTACGCCATCGGGAAAATGCAGATAATTACCCTCGTTAATAGAATATACTTTACCTTCTTTGGGCGTCTGCATACCAGGATGCGAAAGACAAAATTCACCGATACTTGGATCGAGTGTAAAACCATTTACCCCCTTACCAGTGGTATAGACCAGCATGCAGCTCGATCCATAAATAATGTAACCTGCTGCGACCTGTTCGGTGCCCCTTTGCATAAAATCCTCGTGTGTGGCGGGACCTTTGAGACTCACGCGGCGATAGATAGAAAAGATTGTACCAACACTTACATTCACATCAATATTAGAAGAACCGTCCAGCGGATCCATAGCGACCACGTACTTTGCGCCTTTAGATGTTTCTGTATCCACAGGGATAATTTCATCATTTTCTTCACTAGCAATGCCGCAAACCTCGCCTCCCGCCTTCAAAGCGGCGATGAACTGGTCATTAGCGAAAATATCTAGTTTTTTAACCCGTTCGCCCTGAATATTTGTCTCTCCGGTTTCCCCAAGGATGTCAATCAGACCAGCCTTGTTAACATCCCGGTTAACTATTTTCGCAGCAATTGCAATGTCGCGTAATAAACGAGAGAGTTCTCCTTTTGCATAAGGGAAATCGCCTTGTTTTTCGATAATAAACTGACCTAAAGTTTTAACATTCATGTTCCGAAAAATTTTTAACGGACGAAGTTAGTGAAAAAAGCGGAAATTAATAGGAGTTCAAGAGCTGAAGCGCTCTGAAAGGAATTCACGCCAGTCGCTAAGATTAGCGATGACCTGAAGTTGCCGGTAGTGATAGTGGAATTTTTCTTCTTCCGTCTGTGAATTTAAAACTTGAATGCGATAACGGTCAAAATTAGCGAGGGCGAGACGTTCTTCTTGATTCAATTTTACGCCACTGAATTCTTTATCTCGCAAATCATTAATGCTAGGCGTCAGGCTGCCTGCTTTTTTATTTAATAGCTTAGCTAAAAAATCTAATTTTACTTCCACACCTTAAAGGTAAGCCATCAATTTTATTTGAGCCCATGACTTTGGCAGGTAATACGAACATAATATTGTTAATTGGTAGATTTGAAGCAGATCTTATGTGTAAACGCCAGTTTTTGGTCCCTGTTTTTTTTCTGCTTTGCGTGCTTACTTGTCGCGCGCAGAGTCGGGCAGAATATCAATGGGCCTTTTTTCATCCCATCAGCGCTCTGCGCGTGAAACACATTACAGGGCAGTGTGATCTTCTTTATCAAGCCTACAAAAAAAGAGCTGAGCCAGATTCTTTCGCGAATGGAGGCCGTCTCGATGCTTTCCGGCATTGTTTTTACATGGCTGCCTATGCACAAAAAATAAAAAAGCGGAAATTAGTAAGACTTGGCAATGCACATGAAAAAGGAAATTATAAAAGTTTTATGCGCTCACAGACCGAAGAAGGTGAATTAGCTGATTTTATGTCCTGCGAAATGGACCTTTTTAATAATTACCTCGGAATTTCACTGGGCAGTGAAAATAGAAATCTGGATCTTGATTCTCTGGCTGTGTTGGTCATCACTGCCGTTTATCAGGGCAGGGCCGCAATCATGAAAAGAAATGTAAACGGACAGTATCTAAAATGTGGGGGCGAGGTATTGGATTTAGATCGCTTCAAAAAGAATTGGATGCGTCCTAAATGCCTGGTCCCCTCTAATTATCTGGAAAAAGACTGATTTGGGATTCAGTCAACTTACAGTTGATCCACTCGTCGTCAAGGACCGCATTGTAGGACTTGTAAAATTCGATGGCTTTGCTGTTCCAGTCGAGGACTTGCCATTCGAGGCGGCGGACCTTTTTTGCTTTTGCAAGTAGGGCGATTTCGCGGAACAGTAACTTGCCAATTCCTTTACCACGAAAAGCTTCTGTTACAATAATATCCTCAAGAAAGAGGCATTTTCCTTTCCAGGTCGAATACTTGTAATAGGAAAGTGCCATGCCGACAATTTGTTCTTCAACTTCTGCAACAAAAAATTCGTAGAGCGCTTCCGCTCCAAATCCCCATTTTTCCATTTCTGCAAGCGATACAGCGACCTCATCAGGTGCTTTTTCAAACACCGCAAGTTCGGTGATTAATTTTAAAATTGCGGGAAGGTCCTCTCTACAACCTTTTCGAATTATGATGTTCATCTGATCAGACACTGAATTTTTTACGAAGAATAATTTTTTGAAGAATACGGCGGATAACAAGATCTGACAGCACTTCTTCAAACCTCTGCAAGGTTTGTTTTTCACTCGCTTCTTTGATTTGCTTTTCGCTGATATCAACCCGATAGAGTAAGCCTTGTAAATGTCCGTTCTTATCAACGCGTGTTAATTGCTCCGCC
Source organism: Sphingobacterium thalpophilum (assembly GCA_943325195.2). Taxonomy (GTDB): domain Bacteria; phylum Bacteroidota; class Bacteroidia; order B-17B0; family Aurantibacillaceae; genus Aurantibacillus. The sequence goes on from CALPON020000123.1 coordinate 2,450, forward strand.
AGAAACTGTTGGAGATCCTGAAGTTGGCTTGGAATAATAAGCGACGCATCAAGGGCTTCGCCGGCCCCTTCAAAATCTTTCCGTAATTGCTTCACAAAAGCGGTAAAGAGATCTTCCTGCTGCAATGCCTGATATGGACTCAGTTCATTCATTTTTTTAGAAGCAGGCGATCGACCGGAATCCCTTTGACCAGATGCGAGCTAACAATTTCGCTAACGTCTTCAAGGGCCACGCCGACATAAAAGGTACCTTCTGGATAGATAACCAAGGTTGGCCCTAAATCACAAATACCAAGACAACCGGCACGATTGACGCGGATTTTGATCTCTGGAATAGACTTTGTATGTTTTTTGAATTCGGTCACCAGCGCCAGGCCATGCTCTTCTCCGCAGCTTAAACGGCTAGTTCCGCTGCGCTGATTAGTGCAAATAAAAATATGAAGGTCGTATACCATGAACAATTATCTTTCTGAAACGTTTTATAACTATGGCAAAGATACTAATAAGTGGCGGGAGCGGTCTTATCGGAAAAGCAATTACCCGTCAACTTCTGGTGCAAGGGCACGAAGTGGTGTGGACAGGGCGCACTGGTGGCCAATGGGAGCAGGTTAAAATATACAAAGCGGACTGGCGAAAAAATTATCTGGAAGAAGGTGCTGTCAAAGAGGTCACACATGTGATACTTCTGGCAGGCGCCGGAGTGATGGATCAGCGGTGGACAGCGGCTTATAAACAAGAGATACTTGAATCACGTGTTAGGACGATTGCATTAATTTGTGCTGCCTTTGAAAAAACAGGGGTCTGGCCACAGGTAGTCATTGGTGCCAGTGCGACGGGTTTTTACGGTACTAAAAAACGAGAAGGCGAGATGACCGAAAATTCTGCCGCGGGTAAAGACTACTTGTCAGATGTTTGCGAGCAATGGGAGGCCGCTTATCAGCAATTTCCGGAGCAAGTGCGTCTTGTCAAACCCAGAATCAGTATTGTGTTGAGCAGGGAAGGCGGTGCTTTCGTTCCTCTTTCAAAACTTTGCAAAGCGCACATTTCTGCCCAAAGCGGCGATGGAACACAGCATTTACCATGGATTCATGTGGATGATCTTTGCCAGTTCTTCATGCGTGCTTTAACCGACGAGCACTTTGCCGGCCCCTACAACATGGTTGCACCTGAGATTGTGACTAATAAATATTTTGCCGAGATGCTGGCTGCGCAAAGTGGTAAACGCATTTTGAGTCCGCCCGCTCCGGCTTTTGTTCTTCGTCTATTGCTTGGAGAGAGAGCCGTTACGCTGACCAGTGGATTGAGGATCAGATCAGAGCAACTCGGTAAGACCGCATTTGTTTTTAAGTATCCGAAGTTAGAAGAAGCCCTTCATGATTTATGTACTTCTTTATAGCAGCCAGCGAAGTTCTCCCAGGTCTGCCTCAATGACCTTTTCCCCGTCCTGCAGACGCAACAACCCGGCGTCGGTGATTCCCCCAATTCGAAAGTGTTTTATTTCAGATCGGTAATTAAAGGCCAACTCCTCCCCGAGCCCAAGCATTCGTGAAGTGTACAGTTGACGAAGCTGTTGAAATTGGCGATTGCGAAGCAGGAGATAATATTTTTCGAGATGAGAAAAAAGTACAGCTGCTGCCGCTCGGAGATCAAGGGACTTGCCCATGAGAACAGCCAGTGACGTTGCATTCAGCCCTTCAAAAGAAAGTTGATTTATATTCATACCGATACCAATGACGGTGGCAGAAACAAAATCGCTGTTTAATTTATTTTCAATCAGTATGCCGCAGGACTTAAAACCATTGACATATATGTCATTTGGCCACTTTATACGAACGTCGAACTGACTATCCGCCAGAAGTTGCGACGTTGTGTCATAAGCTGCCAAAGCAGCGATCAGGTATAAAAAAAAACTTTCATGAACCCTCAGAAAGCTTGGTCGGAGTATCACGGAAAGTGTCAGATTGCTTTCGGGCTCTGCTATCCAGGTAGCGCCGCGCTGTCCTTTTCCCTTACTCTGATGAGCCGCCTGGACAGTAGTACCTTCGGGAAGGTTAACGTTCTTTAACAGCTCCATGGCATGAGAATTGGTGCTATTTGTCACTGGTAAAAAAATGAGGTTTTTCCCGACAAATAGTGTCTCCATTAGGCCAAATAAGCTAACTTTGTTGTTTAGTGTAAACATACCAAATAAATTCAAAAGCAACGCAAACCATCTTCCATGGCCAAAAAAACGGTTAAGAAAGCAGCAGTAAAAAAGAATACCAAGACCGCCGCAAAAAAAAGCACAGGTACTGTTAAAAAAACGACGAAAGCCAGTAGCGGAGCGAAAGCAAAAAAGCCAGTTTTAACAGAAAAAGAAATCGCCTTCCGCATGGCCAATGTGATTGAAAATGAGGAAAAGAAAAAGAAACCGGCTGTAAAGCGACCGAAAAAGACTTCCTCTGAGAAAGAGACGAGTAGTTTACTGGATGCCATTGTAGAAGGAATGAAAGATCGTAAGGCGAAAAACATTACTATTCTGGACTTGCAGAGCATTGAAAACCGAGTAACGGACTATTTTGTGATATGCGATGCAGACAGCAATACGCATGTAAACTCAATAGGTGACAGTGTTACGGAGATCGTCGAGAAAATGACCAAAGAACGTCCCTATCACATTGAAGGGACACAAAATGGAGAGTGGATATTAATTGATTACATTAACATTGTTGCGCATGTATTTCTGCGTGAGATGCGTGAGCACTACAACATTGAAGGTTTGTGGGGCGATGCGGAAATAACTGAAGTAAAAGACTAAACGAGCAGACATAGTATGAGCGACGAGCACACACAAAATTCCGATAATTCTTCGAATTCAAATAATCAGGAAGAAGAGCGGAAAAAACAATTTGAGCGCATGAAAGAAAAATTCGGAAAGCAGAATTCTTCTATGGGTGGGGGAAAGCCTTCGGGCGGCAGTGGAAATAATTTTTACTGGATTTACGGTGTTGTTGTCGTTGTCCTACTCTTTATTATTTTTTATGGCAACGATTTTGATTCGCGCCTGAAAGAAGTGAGCTTGAATCGTTTTTATCAGGAAATGCTCGTAAAGGGAGATGTGACAGATGTTGTAATCGTCAACAAATCCATTGCGCGCATCACGGTCAACAACGATAGTTTGGCGAAAGACCGCTACAAAGATCCGAAAACCGGCAAGGCTTACTTTCCCGATAAAAATATAAAAGGTCCTCAATTTTTTGTAACCATTCCTTCAGTAGATTATTTCCTCGCCAGCATGGAGAGGGTTCAGAATGAAGCGGGTATTGCAAAGCAGCGGCAAATCTCCGCTCGCAGCATTGAAGAAACTAATTGGATGGGTGATCAGCTAACCTGGTTACTCCCAATTATTATTATGGTGTTGATCTGGGTCGTTATGATGCGGCGAATGGGCGGAGGTGGCTCAGGCGGTCCCGGACAAATCTTCAACATTGGGAAATCAAAAGCGACTTTATTTGATAAGGACACACATGTCAACACGACCTTCAATGATGTAGCCGGCTTAGACGGTGCAAAAATGGAAGTGATGGAGATTGTGGATTTTCTGAAAAATCCAAAAAAATATACCGATTTGGGCGCAAAGATTCCCAAAGGGGCTTTGTTAGTGGGACCTCCCGGCACGGGAAAAACCTTGCTGGCAAAGGCAGTTGCAGGAGAGGCGAAAGTTCCTTTTTTCTCTTTAAGCGGATCAGATTTTGTGGAGATGTTCGTCGGCGTGGGTGCAAGTCGCGTGCGAGATTTATTCCGTCAGGCGAAAGAAAAAGCGCCGTGTATTATTTTTATTGACGAGATTGATGCCATTGGGCGTGCACGTGGAAAAAGCGCATCAGCCGGTGCAAATGATGAACGGGAAAATACACTGAATCAGCTCCTGACCGAAATGGATGGTTTTGGTACCAACAGCGGCGTTATTATTCTGGCGGCAACCAACCGTGCCGATATTCTGGACCGTGCACTAATGCGTGCGGGACGTTTCGACCGCCAGATTTATGTGGACATGCCCGATCTGAATGAACGAAAAGATATCTTTAAAGTTCATTTAAAGAAAATTAAAATTGATGATTCTGTAGAGATTGATTTCTTAGCAAAACAAACTCCAGGATTCAGCGGGGCGGACATTGCCAATATTTGTAACGAAGCTGCATTAATAGCTGCAAGATCGAATAAGAAGATGGTCCAAAAACAGGATTTCCTGGATGCAGTGGACCGGATTATTGCGGGACTTGAGAAGAAAAATAAAATCATTACCCCATCTGAAAAACGCGTGATTGCATTTCATGAAGCGGGACATGCAACAGTGAGCTGGATGCTTGAGCATGCAAGTCCTTTAGTGAAGGTGACGATTGTGCCCCGTGGCAAATCTCTAGGTGCAGCCTGGTACCTGCCGGAAGAAAGGCAGATTACGACGCTTGATCAGATTATGGATGAAATGTGTGCTGCCCTTGGTGGTAGAGCCGCCGAAGAAATCATTTTCGGAAAAGTAAGCACAGGTGCCCTGAGTGATTTGGAGAAAATTACTCGTCAGGCATTTGCTTGTGTTGTCTATTATGGTCTGAATGAAAAAATCGGCAACATCAGCTATTACGATAGTAGCGGACAAAGTGAGTATACCTTCAGCAAGCCTTACAGCGAAAATACAGCTAAGACAATTGATGAAGAGGTGAAGAAAATGACGGATATTGCTTACGTGAAAACGAAGCAGATTCTTCAGAGTAATAAAGAAAAACTGACGATGCTCGCGGAGAAGTTGTTGGAGAAAGAAGTAATTTTTAAAGAGGACTTGGAAGAAATCTTTGGAAAACGCCCTTATGATAAGCCCGAAGAACTGCCAACACCGAAAGTCGAATTACCACCGACTCTTCCCGAAGAAAATGCATAAGAAGAAGGGGTTGTCCGAAAAGACAGCCCCTTTTTTATTGATGGATAAACCGTCTGTAACACTGGCCGGATGGCGACTGCAGTTGAATTATATAAAGCCCTGCTGGTAAATTATCCAGCGAAATAGCGACCTGCATTCCGAGTAATGTGCCTGAGCGAATAAATTTACCCGTTGCGTCACGTAAGGTGAAGGTACTGTTTTCAAAACCGCTTTTTCTGACCGAAATTAAAAGTTGATCCAATGCAGGAGAAGGCAGACAAATGATCGCGTCATCGGCAGGTTCCTCTTCAAGTCCCAGGCATGCACCTACCGTAATCGCAGTGGTATCGCTTGTTCCGCTACAATTCGGTCCGTCACTCACCGAAAGCCAAAACTTATATTTCCCCGGGGCAAAAATATTCACCGTCATGGGATTAATTTTAAGACCGTTACTCCACAAATAATTACTGTAGCCCGGTGCGGAGCTGAAGGTAATGGAGCCAGGGCAATAGGTGGCTGATTTTACTGGAAAAATCGGAGCTTTAAATGGCACACAAAATTTTGCGAGGAAGGCGTCTCCATTACCGTTATTTTGCGGCTGGAAGGCCCCCGTTGTGGCAATGCCAGTGGTACTTGTGGTTTCACCCGCAATATAAATTCGCCCCAGAAGATCGCGCGCAATCCCCCTGGCCTGATCATTTCCCTCTCCCCCATAATAACTGCTGAACTGGCGGATACCATTGAAACTGTAGGCGGCGAAGAACGCATCAT
>CALPON020000124.1 GCA_943325195.2 Sphingobacterium thalpophilum
CTGTCAATCTCAACAATGATTTGCCGAAAATAAATGCTGGCTTTTTGCGGTTTTGCAAAAACGCGGTACATCAGCATAAAATACTTTCCTATTTGTTTAAATGGGTTCACGTTTTGAAAAATTCAAATCCTTTGTAGCGCTTTCCTGCTGCTAAATTTACAAATATTATCGCTTATATTTGTGATGTGCCTATGGTTAAAAGATATCTCGTTTTGTTCTCTGCTCTTATGATGGTGCTTAGCACTATGGAATCCTGCATTTTTCAGAAAAATCGCTGCGATTCCTGTCCCAGTCATGGCAAACACAAACGGATAACCCGCAGCAGCAAAGGTAGCATCTGATCAGTGCACCAGCCTCGCGTAAACGCAGGGCTTAGCGAGGCGGGACTTCATCCACTTTTGTTTTCCTTCGTGGCGCCGCCAGGTCTGCTTTCCAAAGAGCGACGAAGCAATTAAAAAGCCTTTCTCCCCAGGGTCATTGAGCCATTCCAGACTTACAAAAATATCCTGATCGGTCAGAATATGATAGTTGCGTAAATCCATTTCGAGTAGACCTGATTTGGCTTCTGCGCGGACAATAATATTTGCCCGCAATAAACTTGTCCCCGGTTGCCCATCGCGGCTTGGCCAGTATACGTTAATCCGGAAAACCGGCAATGAATCTGAGCCCCCCTCAGCCAGTTTCACAAAAAACGAGGCGAGTTGTGTTTTGGGATGATCAATGGGAATGCGCAACGCCACTTCAGAAGAACGGCCCCCGATATTTGTTGAAAATGAGTTGTTGCGGACTCGGTTGCCCGATAGCTGGCTGCTACGTCCCGCAAAAGCACTTACCAAGAAAGGCTCTTTTGTGAAAACCGCAGGAAGCGCAAGGACTTGCGACCAGTTGCGGCTATTGACAAAACGTGTCTCATATCCTAGAGCAGAGATTTTGATTGGACTGTGGAGTGAATCATCGACGACCAAACTAAACTGCCCCTGCTCGTTGCTGACGGTGCCTGCGTTGCGATCCGTTAGACTAATACTAGCGAAAGCAACGGCTTGCCGTGTTATGGAATCAACAACCTGAGCAGTAATTGTTTTTTGAGCGCATAGGGAATGGCAAAATAATAGAAGACCGAAGGGCATCCGGATTCGTTTCATGAAAAGGGGGTTTTAGTTTAATGAAGGTACGATAAAAAAGAGCAGATTTTAAAAGAAAACCTACCGCGTCCTCATTTTCAGTATTTAACACCGGCCCCAGGGAAGGTTTCAGTGCTCTGCCAGGTCGTTTTTATTTCTTGTGCATTCAGAATATAGTAGGGACTTTGCGCCTCTTTTCCCGTCCATTTTTCGTCATAAACTAGCAGGCGTTTGACATTCACACTGCAATTTTTTGCGAGCTGAGTGCTGACTGCCTTTGATACACCGGAGACCACCAGCGCGTTGACATCGCGGTGCAGGGAACTGTCTTCATAAAAATCAGCGGACGTCCCGCTTAATACATTGATGAGTCCCGGCGGCACATCCGAGGTGGCCAGCACCTCAGCAAAACTCAATGCGCTCAGTGGTTTTTTTGTAGAAGCAATCATGACACAGGTATTCCCTCCTGCAATAAGTGGTGCCAGCAGACTAACGAGGCCCGTGAGGGGCTCCGTATCGGGACAAAAACAAACCACTACCCCCATGGGTTCGGGAACAGAAAAATTATGATGAGAAGAAGCTACGGGATTCACACTGCTAAACACGGCGCTGTACTTATCACACCAGCCAGCGTAATACACCAGACGGTCCACGGAAAGGTCCACTTCTGTCCTTGCTTTTACAGTGCTAAGTCCTTGCACCCGCAGTTCACTCAAAAAGTCCGCGCGGCGACTCTCAAGCATTTCAGCCATGCGGTATAAAATTTGTGAGCGGTTGTAGGCTGTGCGCTGCGCCCAATCGCCCTGTGCATTCCGCGCTGCAACAATGGCCGCTTTTAGATCTTTCCGACCAGCAGCACAAACATTTGCAATCAATTGCTCTTTGGCGCTGCGGATGGCTTTTACTTTTCCGCTTTCCGCACGCTCAAATTTGCCATTAATAAAAATTTTATAGGTTTTTAGCACACTTAATCTTTCCATCGCCGATCAACTGTAACCCAGCAGGGCACGTACCTCTGCCAGTTTTTTATTAGCCATTGCGGCAGCTTTTTGCTCGCCACCATGAAGCGCTTCTTCGAGAACAGCAGGCTCGGCCATAAGTCTCTGGTAGGTGTCTCGCTCCTTTGAATAGACATCCAGAATCAGTTCCAACAAAGCGGACTTAGCATGGCCGTAACCAAAATTGCCAGCGAGGTATTTGTCGCGCAGGACTTCTGTTTGTTGCGGCGTCGCCAGTAATTCATATAATTTAAAAGTGTTATCCGTCGCAGGCTCCTTCGGCTCTTCAAGCCCTTTGCTATCCGTCACGATTGACATGACTACTTTTTTTAGTTCTTTTTCAGGAAGAAAAATATTGATGAAGTTGTTGTAGGACTTGCTCATTTTCTGTCCATCGGTACCCGGCACAATCATCACACGGTTATCGATTTTGGCCTCGGGAATCACAAACACATCTTTTCCAACTTTATAATTAAATGCTCTGCCAATATCGGCGGCCATCTCCAGATGTTGAATCTGATCTTTTCCCACCGGAACAAACTCTGCATCATACAAGAGTATATCAGCCGCCATTAAAACGGGATACGTAAACAAACCCGCATTGACATCGCTAAGTTTTTCACTTTTATCCTTGAAAGAATGCGCATTGGCCAGCATGGGAAAGGGTGTATAACAATTAAGATACCAAGTCAGCTCAGTCACTTGGGGGACGCGGCTCTGACGGTAGAAGATGGTCCTGCTCGTATCAAGGCCAAAGGCCAGCCAAGTTGCAGCGACGGCTCTGGTGCTTTCCTGCACAAAAGCAGCGTCCTTACGACTGGTAAGTGTATGTAGATCGGCAATAAATAATAAACTTTCATTACGGGTATCCCTACTCAACTCAATAGCAGGAAGAATCGCTCCCAGCAAATTGCCGAGATGTGGGACATTGGTACTTTGAATTCCGGTTAATATTCTGGCCATAAAGGACAAAGGTAATAAATTTGGGTTCTAGGCAGATGTCTTATCTTAGGGTTTCCCGGTCCGTTTTATAGCATCTACATTTTCGATGGTTTTTAAAACAGGATGGTATGTGTTCACATTCTAGTCAAACTCCCAGCACTTCATCTTCAGGGTTGGGCAGCAGTCGCAATTAATGCGCTGCAAGCACTGGCTCAGCTTGCTATTCCTGTTTCTGCTCCTGAACAAATCACAAAGACCCTTAACCCAATGCCTCCGCACAGCGCTCACCATCCATGGCGGCGCTCACAATGCCGCCTGCATAGCCCGCACCTTCGCCACAGGGAAAAAGATTTTCAATCTGCTCGTGATATAACTTTTCAGGGTGTCTCGGAATTCTCACAGGAGTAGATGTTCTGGACTCCACACCAACAATCACAGCCTCATTACTGAGGTACCCGCGCATCATGTTTCCAAAGGCTTTAAAACCTTCGCTCAACGTGCTTCCTAATTCTTTACCAAGAACCTGATAGAGGTCCGCACTGACAAGGCCCGGCTGATAGCTGCACTCCGGAAGTGTAGTGCTTATTTTTTTATTTGTAAAATCAAACAGTCGTTGCGCGGGGGCTGTCTGCCTCTCTCCGCCTAACTTCCAGGCCCTCTGCTCAAACTCTTGTTGTAGTTTTAAGCCAGCTAGCGGTCCAAAAGATTTATATTTTTGAAAGTCTTTTTCATCCAGACTAACCACCATGCCACTGTTGGCAAAAGGATTGTTACGTTTACTCGGACTCCACCCGTTCGTCACAATCTCACCCGGTGCGGTGGCACAGGGTGCAATGATGCCGCCAGGACACATACAAAACGAATAAACCCCTTTACCTTTCACTTGTTGTACCAAACTGTAGCTGGCTGCCGGTAAAAAATTACGTTTTTGAATTACTTCATCGTGACTATGACAATGGTACTGGATGCTGTCAATCAATTCTTGGGGATGTTCCACCCTAACGCCTAGCGCAAAAGGTTTGGCTTCTAGTTGAATATTTTTGCTGTGTAGTAATTCGTAGATGTCACGCGCTGAATGTCCCGTCGCGAGAATTATCTGCTGCACCGGTAATTCCTGCAGTCCCTCGGGACTCAGGACCTGTATATGGACCATCTGTTTGTCGCGGACCAGGAAATCCACCAACTTAGTATTAAAGACAACTTCACCCCCTTTATCCAGAATGGTCTTCCGCATTTCCTCAATAAGTTGTGGCAATTTATTTGTGCCGATGTGTGGATGCGCATCTACCAGTATATCCGGACTGGCGCCATGAGCGACCAGGACCTGTAAAATTTTCTGAATGTCCCCCCGCTTGTTGGAACGTGTATATAATTTACCGTCGCTGTAAGTACCCGCCCCCCCTTCACCAAAACAATAATTACTTTCAGGATTGACGAGGTGTTCTCTGTTCAGCACCGCCAAATCACGGCGACGTGCCTTCACATCTTTTCCGCGCTCGATGAGAATGGGACGTATGCCTTTTTCAATGCAGCGCAGAGCCGCAAAGAGTCCCGCAGGACCCGCCCCAATAATATGGCAGGTCTTAGTTGCAGTATGCACATCCGGATAGGTCATCTCCGTTTTTTCAGAAGGAAGCGCTTCGTTAACATGGACCGCTAGGCTGAGGTTGATGCGAATTTTGCGGCCGCGGGCATCGATGCTGCGTCTGATGATCCGGAATAAGATGGCGTCTTCCAGGGATAAGGACAGGTGGTTGCGCAACTCCTCCCGTAGCAGTGTTTCAGTGGCGGCTGTTTCGGGACTAACCTGTAGTTGAATCTTGGTATTCATAATCAGGTCCTGATTTATCCTTCAAACGTTAAACTAAACACGACCATGCGGGAACGAATTTTATCAATGCTGTTACTAAAGACACTGTTATCTTTTTTTAAGAGATTTTTAGTGCCAATGAGCAGTTTGAGTTCGAGTCCTAATTTAAAATACTGCAGATAAAAATCGGTGCCAGCCCCTGCGCTGTAAAAATAATCGTCCCGTAATAACTTCACATTATCATCCAGTTGATTTGCCCCTCCGCTGCTGGCCGTACCAGCTTTTTTACGAGCTGCCAAGTCAAGCGTGTAGCCACCGCCGCCAAGCACATAGGTGGAAAAATTGCCGGAGCGCTTGCTCTGGATTTTGAACTCTAATGGAAAGATCAGAAAAACGGATTCCACGGTTTTTTGAAATACTTTGACGCTGTCCCGGTCGGGAGTAGAAAACCGGTAGTCAATTTTACGGGTCCCGAAACTAATATTTGGTGTAAAGCGCAGACGACCATATTCGAACAGGCGGGCGTCGCTCACAAGGCCAATGGCAAAACCACTGCTAGCTTTGGAATAGATTGTTTTGATTTGATACCGTGAGCGGCCCATGATGGTATCGGGTAATTGGGAATTGGGAACCGGATTGAGTCGAAAATCAGCATTATTTCCGGCGATGGTGAAGCCAAAATGGATTTTTTGTTTGTAGAAGGTACGCAGATTGACCCCGTAGCCGTCGCTTTCCTGCGAAAAAACCTGGCCCGCAGTCACGCGTAGGATGAGTAGTATGACAGCTATCCTTCTCAGAATTTTATGAACGCTCTTTAAGCCGGTTAAATTGTGTAAAGTTATTGATTTTGGTGGGTTTAATGGCGGAATGAACGAATAAAAAACCCTAAATTTGTACCTTATGCAAATTCAGGTATTAAAGTCCAAACTGCACTATGTGTCCGTTACTCAGGCGGAGTTGGATTATATTGGGAGCGTGACAATAGACGAGGATTTGATGGATGCTGCCAACCTGATTGAAAATGAGCAGGTGCATATTCTCAATAAAAATAACGGGGAGCGGTTTATCACTTATGTCCTAAAAGGAGAGCGCGGAAGCGGCGTCATTTGCCTCAACGGTCCCGCTGCATTAAAAGTCACGCTAGGTGATGTCATCATCATTATTTCTTATGCCAGCATGGATTTTGAGAAGGCTAAAACATTCCGTCCCTGGGTCGTTTTCCCAGACACTGCCACTAATCGTTTAAAAGATTAAATATGGCCAAAAGCAAAGCAGGTTCCGTCATTCAGTTCGTGGTTTTGCTGAGTATCGGTGTTCTGCTGATTTGGCTTTCTGTCAAACAGGTCGCTCCTCAGAAAGATCAGATTATGGATGCCTTCCGCAATGCCAATTATTTGTGGATTGGCTTCGCGATGCTAATCAGTTTTCTCAGTCATTTTTTACGTGCCTACCGTTGGAATTATTTATTGCAACCCTTGGGTCACAAAGTAAATCTCGCCAATGCCACAGCGCATGTGCTAGTGGGCTATTTTGCCAATTACGGCATTCCCCGTATGGGTGAGATCACGCGCTGTTCGCTCGCGGCAAGGTATGACAAAGTGCCTTTCGAAACCGCCTTTGGCACCGTGATTACGGAGCGTATAATCGATTTTATTCTTTTTCTCGTTATTTTCTTCTTAACTCTTTTATTTCAGTTCAAGCAACTGATTGGACTCGCCAACGAATTAATATTTGATAAAGTCCGTTTACAATTGCAAGGCGCCTCGGAACATCCCGCAAAATTAATTCTAATCTCGGGCTTATTTTTACTGGTTATCCTTGCCGCTTTTCTTCTTCGCAAAAAAATGGCTGGGCTTTTGAAAGGAAAACTTGGGGGCATGTTGAAAGGCATGGCTGAAGGGATAGGATCGGTGCGGAAGATGGACCGTCCGTTTCAATTTGTAATACTGAGCCTCTTTATCTGGGCCTGTTATTTTTATTCGCTTTATTTCTGTTTTTTTGCTTTGCCCGGCACATCAAATCTTAACCAGAGCGATTGTCTCACCTTATTATTGTTTGGTACCTTCGGTGTTATATTTTCCCCGGGTGGTTTAGGCGCCTATCCCGCCATTGTTGGAGGCATTTTATTGTATACTTTTCATGTCGATCAGGTTTCTGCTTTTGCGCTGCCCTGGCTGAGTTGGACCAGTCAATTTATTCTTGTTGTCCTTCTTGGCATCTTGAGTCTGGTCTTTTTACCACTTTACAACAAAAAAAAGCATGGCGTTTCACAAGCAACTGAAGGATAAAATTATTTCTGCAGAAATGGCCCAAGGCCGAATGATTGCGCTGCGGGGTTCAGGTAAAAAAGTAGTATTTACCAACGGTTGTTTCGATCTGCTTCATCCAGGACATGTTGACTATCTTGCGCAGGCCCGCGACCTGGGTGATTATCTGGTATTGGGCTTGAATACGGATGCTTCTGTTCGCTTGCTGGACAAGGCCCCTGGAAGACCCTATAATTCTGAAAAGACCCGTGCGCAGGTGCTGGCAGGACTCGCCTGCGTAGATGCTATCATTTTCTTTGATGAAGAAACACCGTATCAATTAATACAGTTTCTGGAACCGGATGTACTGGTGAAGGGTAATGATTACCGGGTGGATCAGATTGCAGGATTTGATTTAGTGCAGAAACGTGGCGGCAAGGTCGTCACCATTCCGCTTCTAGAAGGCTACTCAACAACTGCCTTGGTCACTAAAATTAAGTCCCATTAGTGGGGCGCTGTATCAGCGCACGGCGTCATACCAGGCATTCTGTCTGCGTAATTTAAAGTCACTCAGCAAAGATGTTTTTAAGCTGATGCCCACATCATAGCGTTTTCCCACACCAAAAGGCACCCACTCAATACGGGCGGCCCAGCATTTTAAATCTCTGGTAACCGTGAACTGCGTGCGGCTAAACACCCTGCTCTCAAAATTAAATCCCGTGCTGACATCGAGGCGCCAGTATTTTGTCGGCATCAGACTTCCCGACAATTGTAATGTATGAGCGGGTTGCAGACGACGGTCATTGATATTGGTTAAATCAAGGCGGTAGGCCAAGCTAAAATTCCATGCTAATTTAGAAGTTGCTGAAAGGTCCGTTGTTTTCTTTTTAGCCGGATCGTCCTTTAACTTCCGCTGTCGAAACTCCTCAATCATGCTACTGCTGATGCCAGTATTGATCGCCAAATTGCC
>CALPON020000125.1 GCA_943325195.2 Sphingobacterium thalpophilum
CTAAACACCCTGCTCTCAAAATTAAATCCCGTGCTGACATCGAGGCGCCAGTATTTTGTCGGCATCAGACTTCCCGACAATTGTAGGGTATGAGCGGGTTGCAGACGACGGTCATTGATATTGGTTAAATCAAGGCGGTAGGCCAAGCTAAAATTCCATGCTAATTTAGAAGGTGCTGAAAGGTCCGTTGTTTTCTTTTTAGCCGGATCGTCCTTTAACTTCCGCTGTCGAAACTCCTCAATCATGCTACTGCTGATGCCAGTATTGATCGCCAAATTGCCATTCACCCAGCGCGCCAGTCCCTGTCCCTTGGTATAAGAAAAAGCGCTCACGCGTCGTTCCAGCGCATGATCCCACGCATAGGGATCAAAGGTCGAACCAGCAAGTAGGTAAAAGTACTTGAACAGCGTTGTTCGTGCGCTGGCAGTAATGATCTGCATCTTCATGCTGTCCGCCGCAAAATTGTAATTGGTTGCGATGCTCAGGTCCTGCAGAATTTTTGTCTTTACAAAGGTACTGCCGGTATCTGTCTGCCGTCGCAACTTGGCCTCCACATTGTTGCTGATGCTGATGCCCAAGCTGTTTGTGCGGCCCCTGGCAGGCCCCGCATAAACGCTGTTTTCAAAAATTGAATAATACCCCTTGCGCCCTAGTGAGTCTTGTTGCACCTGTTTCCAAAAACCATATTGCTCTGCTCCTAAATCGGGACGGTATGCATAGTTGAGAGAGGGAATCATCAGGTGACGAATCTGGCGGACCTTTCCTTTTCGAAACACATAATCAAAATACACCTTGGTATTAAAACTAGTCGAAAACCGTGCATCGTATCCTACTGCGAATGCCTGCAGCGTGCTCGTTTTCACCACGCCGGTGATACTATCGCGCGCGCCATCTTTACTACCAATGTTTTCGTATATAAATGATTTTCTGATGGAAGTTGGGCTAACCATTGAACTCAAATCAAGTTGAGGCGTGGCGGTGATGTACTTAAAAATATTAAAATTAGTGCTGATGGGCACAGACTGACTCAGGCCATAGCGCAGCTCCTTAGACCAATCCCCTTTAAAAAGAGTGGAGTCGGTCCCGCTCAATACATTGGATGTTTCCAAGCGGTAAGACATGCGGATTTTGTCAATCGCCGTCTGCCGAACATGTGCTGTGTTTTTGAAAGGATTAAAACTATTGATGTAATACGTGATGGCCGGTAAGACGATACTTATCCTGCGGGTCTGCGTATTCTGCTCCTGCCGTGCGGTCAGACTGAGCAGGCTATTATTTTTGAAACTTTTTGAAAAAGCAATATTGGAAATAAACTGGCTTTGTAAAAACTGATCGTTGCTTACTGCGTTTAAACGATTTAGATTTTGATTGGACTGATAATTAACATCCGCATTAAAAGTAATGCTGGGATTTAATTTAGTGTCCTGCGTGTGACGCCAGCGAACGGCAAAGGCTGAGCGCTGACTGTAGGTGCTTTGCACATCGCGGTCTCCGAGATTATACCGGTTATAACTTAAAAAGGTACTGCCTGTGGCTTTGTAAAGGACCTTGTAATTGTTAGTAGTATTCACACCAAAACTACCATTGGCATAGAGATCGGTGCGGATGACCATGTCCGTCTGATCACTGATACCCCAGTAAAAGCCTGCACCTTGGAGATTATATCCAAACTGCCTGGAAGTCCCGAAGGTAGGCAGCAAAATACCATTGTGCTGTTTTTTAGTATTTGGAAAATAGCCAAATGGCAGTCCCAGCGGCGTTGGCACCCCACCGATTTCAAGGTACATAGGTCCTGTCACAATTTTATCATCAGGAATTACCTTAGCCCTACTGGCTACAAATACGGTGCGGGCATCGGCCTCTTCGCAGGGAATACAGCGCATATTGCGCATATACACCACATTATTACTATCTTTTTTGATTTCATTACCAATGACCAGTAACTCCCCCTGCCGTGTCATGGCGTTAAAGATTTTGCCTTTGCCGGTCTTTAAATTAAACATGATTTTCTCTGCTTCCATCGGCGGCTGAGACCCCTCGCGGAAGATGGGGCTTCCAAACATTTTACCAGTACTGTCGAGTCTACCATAGGCGGACATGACATTCGTCTGGTAATCGATTTCAATCACCTCTGCTTCCATTTCGACACCCCCATAGACCACACGTGCCTTTCCATAGAGGTACACTTTACCAGTCGCCGGCAGAGAGACAATGCTGTCTTCCGCGGAATAGATAACCTGGGACTCCAATTCATCCGAGAACTGTTCCGTCGGTAAACTATCGGTTTTAGCTTTTTTTAATGTATCCTGAGGCAACACCTGCGCGTTTAAGTGCTTGATGCTGAAAGATATTAACAGGACAAAGAAGAAAACTACTTTAGTATGTGACGGTTTGATCAAGCCGTTTGAATAAATTTAATCTGTTGAAAAAGCAAAGCTACAATACTTTAACGTATTGTATTACACTTTATTAGAGGGCATGGTTAAAAATATCAACTATTTATGGTTAGCGCTCACGGCAGTCCTGTGTACGGTGCTGCTAGCATTTCGCGCGCCCTTGACTGCCAACGCGGTGAAGATTATTGTAATTGATCCAGGACATGGTGGCAAAGACCCTGGCTGCAGTGGCAGTATTCATCGAGAAAAAGACGTGGCCCTTGCAGTAGCTCTGAAACTAGGAAAATTTATAGAAGAAAATTTACAAGATGTCAAGGTCATCTACACCCGCACCACGGATATCTTTGTTGAATTAGAAGACCGAGCGCTCATCGCCAACAAAGCGAAGGCAGATCTCTTCATTTCTATTCATTGTAATGCCGCGGGAAAGCCAGTGTACGTGACCGATGCAAAGACGGGCAAAAAAAGACCAAAGACCTATAAAAATAAAAAAGGAAAGATTGTGGTGGTGGAAACCACGAATCCTATCCCTTTCGGGACGGAAACCTACGTGATGGGCATGAAAAATGAAGAAGGAAAAATGAAGGTCGCCCAGCGCGAAAACTCAGCCATCTTTTATGAGGAAGACTACGAAAAGAAATACGGCGGCTTTGATCCAGAGAGTGAAGAGAGTTACATCATCATGAGTAATTACACCTCCTCCTATGTCATTCAAAGTGCTAATCTGGCTATTAAAATACAGGAAGAATACACGCACAAAGCCGGTCGCATCGATAAAGGGGTTCACCGCCAAAGTATCTGGGTGCTGTGGCGAACCTCCATGCCGAGCATCCTTAGCGAAATTGGTTATCTGACCAATCCTCTTGAGGAAGAATTTTTAGGGAGTGCAAAGGGACAGGACTATCTTGCGAAAGCTTTATTCCGGGGTCTTCGTCGCTACAAAGATGAAGTTGAAGGACGTAAAAAAGAATACAAGGATGAGTTTGAAAATCAGACGCCGTTGGAAAATGAAAATATAAAAGCTGGCAATCTTCCACTTGTTAAAAAACCGGTGGACGAAGAGCCTGAGGACCTTGCAGCAGGCAAAGACGAACGAAAGGAACAAGGTGATTCGACACCGGTCATTAAAAATACAAATGCTGCAATCAAGGCCGCGGTAAGAGCAGGGGAAGAAGACAGTCTTGTTAGCGCTAAAGCCATAGCTGATAAATTTAAAAAAGATAATACGAAACGGGAGGCTTCTCCAGAAAAAGAAACGCTTCAGAATGACCAAGCTGTAATCAAAATTAACGCGCCCAAATCTACCGTAGTCTTTAAAGTACAAGTCGCCAGTAGCGATGTACCACTCAATTTAAAGCAGGAAAAATACAATCAGCTGAGCGACGTAGATTTTTATAAAGCCGGAGACGTCCTCAAATACACCTCTGGGCGCTTTTCCAACAGCAAAGATGCGACCGCACATCAGAATCTTTTGCGTAGTAAAGGTTTTACCGACTGCTTTGTGGTCGCGTTCAAAGACGGTCAGCGAATCGATTTATCCGAAGCACGACTGCTAGCAGAGTAAAGGCGACACAACACAGCGAAGGCTCAACGGCGATCTACACCAAAGTTTTTTAGGACAGACAAGCCCCTTATAAAAAAAGAGCCGAGTAAATCCCGGCTCTTTTAATTCTACTACTTTAAAAAAATTATTTCATCAATTGCAGTTCATTGATGATGTTCGTTGCACCACCTAATTTATCTACCACAAATAATAAATAACGTACATCCAGACAAATAGTGCGGTTGAGCTCCCCATCAAATGCAATCTTATGACTGAGTGCTTCGTAGTTGCCGTCAAAAGCAAGACCGATTAATTCTCCTTTTGCGTTGAGCACCGGTGAACCACTATTACCGCCGGTAATGTCGTTGGTCGTAATAAACGTCACAACCAGGTCCTTGGCTTTTTTATCACTATACTGACCGAAATCTTTGTTTTTAATCAATTCGATTAATTTCGCTGGAGCATCGAATTCATAGTCCCCTGGGACATACTTTTCCATGATACCAGTAATGGTGCAGATTTCGCTGTACTTCACCGCATCGCGCGGCGAGTAGGATTTTACATTACCATAAGAAACACGCATGGTCTGGTTGGCGTCAGGATACAGGACTTGCCCTTTCTTCATCTCCAACACACCTCGCAAGTATTTGTTATTGAGTGCGTAGTTATTGGCAGAGAATTCCGTAAAGTACTTCTGGTAATTGGTACTAAAATTATTGACGAAGGCTTTCACGGCCAAATAAGCAGGATCTCTATGAAGTAAGGCTGTATCCGGCTTGGCCACCCAAGCGTCAAATTTTTGCTGACTGAGGAAGATAGTATTGTCAAAAACGCTAGCTGCAAATTTTTTGTAAGTTTCTTCATTAGAAAGATCCCCGTAGTTTTTTTGCAAGTCCGCAAAGAAAGTCTGAGGACGTTGTGCAGGATCAACGTCCTGATAATACATTCTCAGCACCGTACCCAGAATCTGACGATCGGATGGCATATCTTCCCCTTTCATAAAATTCTTCTGCAGACCGGTCATCGCCTTAGCAGCGTTTTCAAAAGCCCCTGGTTTTGCCGTGGGTTTTGCTGCATCATCATCCATCATTTTAATCCGATTGACAAACGCCATTAAAGGAGAGCCGAGGATGCCTTCAGAAAGGTAAACACGACCTTTTGCATAGGGATACCATGCATCATAGGTCTTTTTAATGTCAGCAAATAGATTGTCGTATTCTGCCTTTCCTTTTGCCCAATCTTCAAAAGCTTTTTCTTCTTTTTCTTTCAGACCAATGACGTTATATTTGATTAGTTGCTTACTCTCGCCATCAAAAAACTTCCAGTAATTGGCGATTCCTGCATACGAACTTGCCAATTTAATTTTAACGCCAGGATCTTTTACCATTTCCTTCAACATTAATTTCAACCGTTCATCCCGCAACTTCACAAGATTTGGATTTTCAATTTCCACCTTCAATTTAATGCCGTAAGAAGTCTCGTAACGGTTAGTCCCTCCGGGATAGCCATAAATCATGGCATAGTCACCATCATTTACCCCTTTAATAGAAACCGGTAAAAAGTGTTTAGGTGCGTAGGGAATGTTTTCGGTCTTAAATTCGGCTGGCTTGCCATCTGGAGCCATATAGACGCGGAAGATTGAGAAATCCCCAGTGTGGCGTGGCCATTCCCAGTTGTCGGTATCGCCACCAAACTTGCCAATACTCTCTGGCGGTGTTCCAACAAGGCGCACATCCGTATAACGTTGATAGGTGAACTGTAGGAACTGATTGCCTTTAAAGAAGCTGCTTACGCGGACTTCAAAGCCAGTTCCTTCGCTTGCCTTGTCAGACATTTCTTTCAAAATGCCAGGTAACTTGCTAAGGATTTCGTTTGGCTTCACTTCCTTTAATTTGGCCTGGACCGCCTCGGTTACATCTTCAATCTTTGTTAAGAATTGCACACTCAAACCCGGTGATGGAATCTCTTCTGCTTTACTTTTAGCCCAGAAACCATTACGCAGGTAATCGTGATCGACGGTACTTGCCGAAGCAATCGCATCGTAACCGCAATGGTGATTGGTGAATAACAAACCTTCTTTACTCACGACTTCTGCTGTGCAGCCGCCGCCGAAGAGTACAATCGCATCTTTGATGCTGCTATTGTTTATACTGTATAATTGTTCTTTGCTGAGTTTAAGCCCACGCTTAACCATATCCGCATAGGTTTTTTCTCCGATGAGATGGACAAGAAACATCCCCTCATCCGCTTTCATACTTACATTACTGATAAAAATGACCAGTAATGCGATTGCTATTTTTTTCATGTTATCGATTTAGTGTTGCAAAAATAGCAATGCTGCGGACATGGCAATGGTTCAGCCAGGGTTTATCCTAAAAAATCAGAAGGGATTCGCCTGGTTTTTAGCTGCGACGAATGTTAAAGCCAACAATCAGACTGAGACGAAAGCCTGTATTGGTGGTGGTAGTGATGCGTTTGCCGTTGTAGAGCGTTTGCGTTTCTGTTTTGGTGACATTGGGGACAAACACCAAATTGACCGGAAAGTAAATATCATCCAGATGGAAGGAAGTGCCGACTGCCAGTACCATGCCGAGTCCCGTGAGACTCAGATTCGGACCTACTGCCACCTCTACCCCGTCACGGACCCGCAGGCCAAATAACAGCGAAGCGCTGGGTAGAAATAGCCCCTGCTCCATCCCGCCGATGAGCGGCACAAACTCGGCAAGACCAGAAACGCCGGCACTGCTGGTAAAAAGGCGGGTTTCAAACTGCCAGCCAAATTGAGAGACCACCGGGGTTTTGCCGCGACTGCGAATCTCATCCGCTGCAGAACCCGGACCAATATAGGTCATGCCAATACGCGGCCCTGAATATTTCGTCGGTATACCAGTATAGGTCGTTTGTCGGCGCCCAGCTGTTCTTGGCTCTGGCGTCGGCGCTGCTGGTGGTGGCGGGACTTGTTTATTAGTAAAGGACTCCTTCAGACCATTACGGTATGTAATGCTATTGATTTCTGCAACATTCGCCACATAGAGCGGACCATCGGGATTATCGGCTTTTTTATAACGAATCACCGAGTTTGACAATTCGGTAATGACGGCCGGGACCTTTGAATTGTCCTTAAAGAAAATCGTGTCCTGTTGGGCGAAAGTCGATCCCAAGAGGAAAAAAGAGAAACCTAAAAAGAAGTTTTTCATAGATGACTTTTGAATGTTTATGAAATCCGTTACTCAAATATAACAATAAAAATAAAACTGCAGTGAAAGCAATAAAGATGCATGCGAAACCATAGATGTCTTGAAGGTACTGTCAATTGTTAACGGCGGCTGAAAACGAATGTTGGGTCTTATTCTCCTCTACCTTAATTTTTGGATTTTACCAATCCGCAATTGATTTAAAATAGAACATCTGACTTATTTTTGAAGCACTATTTTTCTTTCAATCGTTTTTGTACCTGTGTTGATTCCAATAAAATAAACCCCTGCTGGAAGTTCTGATAGGTCCAGTTTTATTTGATTCTTCGAAATTACTTGGTTAAACTTTAGTTGTTTTCCGTAGACATTTTTTAGGGTGATACGCGTTGATTGAGACACTAACTGTTCAAGGAACTCGATTGTGACTATTCCGTTGCTTGGATTTGGATAAATCTTTAAGCCGTCCTCCTCCTTTACAAATTCAACCGCTATGATTTTTGAATAGTTGACCTTACCATCAAAATCGCTTTGTTTTAAACGATAGTAGGATAAACCCTTGTAAGGGCTGGTATCTGCGCTATAATAATCTTTCCGTGCAGAACTGTTGCCTGCTGCTTTAACAATTGCAACCGTACTAAAATTCTCACCATCTGTTGCTTTTTCAACAGTGAACGATTCATTGTTTTTCTCTGTTGCCGTCGACCATTTTAAATGAACCTTTTCTTCATCTGCCTTTGCCTCAAAACTCATGAGTTCGATAGGTAAGATGCTGGTTGTATAATTTTTACTTCCGAGCGTATAGTACCCGTCGTTGCTGAGAGTGACGCCATTAAAGATGGCTTTATCGCCGACTACACTCGAGGCGCTTGCTAACTCTGTCCAACTGCCTGAAAGTCCCGCTCTGTATAAAAGGACATAATCGCTTAAGGTTGTGCCTAAGGTTGCGGCACCCA
>CALPON020000126.1 GCA_943325195.2 Sphingobacterium thalpophilum
AGTGGTATGGCAGGGAAAATATTTTTAGTATCAAATTTATCGAGACTCTTTCCAGCATACACACTGTTAAAAGTACCGAGCAACACATCTTGCTGATTGTCTGAATACCCGTCAAAATAAGCGGCTTTCAGGGTATCGGGACGACCATTGAGCATTTTCACAACCGTATAGGTCTGCATAGCCTCAAGGTTATACGGATTTTTTTCAGCAAGCAGCCGCGCAGTGTTTTGTCGTTGCGACTGAAACTGATTAAACAATTCGCTGTTTACACCACTTCCACCATCTCTAAAGGTTTTAAAATAAGAAAAGGTGCTAATGTTATAATTACCACTGAGACTCGGGCTGATTCCTGTGCGGTAAAAATTACTGTCTGCATTGTACAAAATATACTGTGAGCTGTTGTAAGAACGCGTATAATTTCCAACGAGTTCGATTTTCAGACTGCCGTGCGGCTCCACACTGGCGCGGTAATTAATAGTTGTATTTTTTGTTTCGTTATATGGCGTTGTCTGCTGCGGCACTTTACTCAGCCAATTATTATTAATACTTTTTTGAATAATTTTCTCATCCATTAAACCTGTGGTGAATAAGAATCCTGGGGCCTGATTCACGTCATTGAAGTCCATGCCGAGGTACTGTGAATTTGGCATGAAGTTCGGCAGACCTTGTCCACCTGCCGTCTGCCACGTCAGTGATACATTCTTTAACATCATTAAAGTACGTGCCATGAGTTCTGCAATCTCTTTAAAATTATTAGTTTTAGTGGTATCCACTCCTTTGGAATTGACACCAGGGTTTCGATGATCGCCTGGCGATTTACCAAGAGGCACTTGTGCTTTCAGCTGATTGAGTTTCGGTGGAGGCGGGTTATTAATTTTCTTGAGATAGGGAATCTTGTTGTAGAGCTGCGTCATATTCATGCTGCCCGTGATGTTGTGTGTATTGGTATTTTGAATGGTGTTTCCGATTGGATCAATCGCTGCGAAAGGCTGTCGGTTCCAGGTATAGCTGCCACTGAAGCGGTACGATACTTTTGCAAAGTCCAGCGCAGGGAATTTATTTAAGGGCAGATCCGCGGTCACATTCATTTGCTGACGGTAGGTCACATTCTCTCCGAAACGCCCCATCAGTTTGCCGGCGGTATCCATTCCGTGTAGAAACCAGTTGCTTACGGTATCGCGCCAGTTCTTGCTGTTTTTCTCAACGACACCCGGATTCTCCATAATCCTTCCGTCGTTACTGGCTGAGAAATCAAACTTCAGGGCTTTGTTCAGGGCCCAGACAAAATTGTAGGAGCGGTTAATGATAAAGTTTTTGTTGACCAGGGTTGGATTTGCAAAACCTATCTCACTGGCGTAAAAAGTCGTAATGTCGCGGTTCTTGACGGCATTATAGGTCCGGTTTAAATCGATGGAGGTTCCGATACTGTTCGGCACCAATTGTAAATTAAAATCTTTCAGCAAAGCAAACCACTTATTCTGAAATAATTTCACCTTGGTAAATGGTTTTAAGACAAAGGGACTTTTAATCTGATACATGTACTGCAGATTGGCGCGGGTTTGCCGTGTCTCATTAAATTCGAGGTTGACGTTGGACCTCATCATTTCATTATAGGCCCAGGTGACATTAAAATTACTGATATCCCAGGGCAGTGATTTTGATTTTGGTTTTTTAAACCCATCAATCCGCACATTAGTAAAGTTATAGCCTTTTCGTAAGGTGTAATCGGTGGTCTGATCCCTTATTTTGCGCCATACACTGTCCGCCAGGTTAGCCTGAAGGGTGGTGGAGAGAACATCGGGGTCAAGCGGCGAGTACAAAGGCGTGATGCGGGTTTGTCCGTAATTAAAAAAGAAAGGTAGGCTCACTTTCCACTTGGCAGGGAAAAACTTTCCGCCATTAATAGATGAACTCATGTCCCAGCTTGCCGTGGTCTCCCGACTGCGCTCATTAATTTTACTTTCCACACCGCCCCAGTAAGGCGACTTATAGGTTCCTGCAAGGGAGAGCATACCCAGGTCCGCCAGCTTCGCTTGTAACTGACCGGTGGTGGCCCAGCCGCCCTGATTATTAAATTCGGTAAGACGTAATTCATTAATCCACACCTCCGCGCAATGCGATAGTTTGTCACCAGTGCGGGGATTGCGAATTCCCACCATCACACTTTTTACGGTTCCCAGATTTGGATTACCGACAATGGTCACGGTGTAACCACCATTGTCTACTGAGAATGGCGCGGCATAACTGGCCAGATCGGTGAAGTAACCAATGTTTTTATTTCGCAATTCTTTTATTGCGGTAATTTCATCGAAGCGGAAATTTATTTCGTTCTCCGGCAGCCAAACCGATCTTCTTGCATCTGTGCTGTTTGCGTCATAGCGTCCTTCCGGTGTCAGTTTCAACGGCACTTCGTATTCGTAATAATTATTATTGTAGTCGGTCCCGACCCGGAAAAACAAAGTCAGGTCGCCATCCTTCAGCGTGGCATCCGTACTTTTTTCCGCATGCACGTTCATCTTAATATTTTTGAACATGCGCGTATCCAAATCAACATTCTTAAAAATAGCGCGGCTGTCGCCATCCTTGAGGTCGCAGACGCGCATTTGCAGCGCCTGTTCGTTCATGAGGACCAGGTTGGTGGTCTGCACATTTTGTTGCTGATCAATGTCTGGGGGCATCACATAGTTGACAGGCACCTTTGTCGCATTTTCTTGCAGACTTACGGCAGAGATATCGAAGGAGGTATTGTTGTTATCGGTAATAATATTTTCACCCGGTTCGCGCAAATCAAACTGATACCGACGCCAGTCACTTCGCACCAGCTCAAAACGCGCCATCCGCATAACAACAGGGCGCTGAAAACCTCGCAGGTAGACCCGCATAAAACGAATACTGTTAAAGCCTTCCATACCTCCCACATTGCTTTCAAACTGAGAGATTGGAATTTTGAACTGATACCATTTTACGTTTTTGGTCACCCCACTGTATTCAGCGGTGCCATCAAACGCATCGACAATAAAATTGCTACCCACGTTCAACTCATTCACATCCTGGGGTGAAATCCGCAAGTGGTATTGATAATAATTTTCAGAGACACTCATGTTATTGTCTCGGTTTACATCTTCCGAATTGGGTGCATTGTTGACGTAGAGCGTAGGATAGCCGACTTTGTTGATGCTTCGGTACTGTGCCTCGGTGGGAGAATTTCCTTCGGGGTTATTATAGAGGGAATACCGTTTGACAGTGTTGGCCTCCAGTAAATCCCAATCATCACCTCTAAAAAAATGATAGCCATCAGAAGAAGGATCATTATTGAAGGCGTCTTTGACGGACTGTGCAAAATTTCCAGCATTCATGTCTGCAATAGCCGATTTAAAAAGCGCGCGCTCTTCTTCGTTGTTGAGTCCATCGTAGCCAACATCCTGAAGGGCTCGGTCCTCCTCATTCTGGCTAAAGGCAGGTACAATGGGCTGCTGATTGGGCACGCGAGCGAGATTGGTGAGATCTGCGGTCAGGTTACCTGTTTTTCCAGGAATTCCATTCTCAAACGTCATGCGGTCATCTTTCACAATATCTTCCGACACATTCCCGAGGTTAATATACATGTCACCCGAAGGCAGACTGCCCTTTAAAAAGGAAGAATCGGTTGCGACATCATAATCTTCATTATATGGATCCATCAACCAGAACTGAATATATTCGACGTTGGCAGCCTGAAAGTCATTCGTCTCCAGCCGCCGCATGATGCCACCCCAGCGGGTTTCAGGATTTTTCAGAGTCCCATCAAAATTTATCCCCTTTGAAATACCCGGCGCCCCATTCACATCGTAGTTATACGGACCTCGTTGATTCGGAAAGAAGGCTAGGTCCAATAAAGGCAGAACGACCTGCTGACCATTCGGCGGAATTTTTCCGGGAAACAATTCGGTCTCGAATACCTGCCGCCACATGTTATTTGAGAATAATTTTTTTGAACTATAGTACGGAGGAGTTGTGCCGCCCTGCTCGCGAGTAAACATGGCATCAACATTGTACCAGCTCAGGCGCGCTCGGTTCATGCCAGCAGTAATACTATTGGTCTGAATGGCCTCCGGAAAGGCTGGCAAGCCACCCGGGATGCTGGACAGGATCCAGCTGCTGGCGCCCTTAATATCAATGAGAGCGATGGACCCTTCAAAATCGTCGATATAGGAATTCCCTCCATTTTTATTAATCGCTTTGGCGTTCCCGGGAAATAATTTGGCGATTTCACCTCTGGCGGTAATGCTGCTCATTTCTTTGGTACTATAGAAGGGCAACTTGTCCAGCAGGCGGGTAAGAAAAGGGGCGTCGGCTTTATAACTGAAATCTGTTCCCGCAATCACATTGCTCACCGGTTCTTCACCAATGCTCACTTTGGGGGTCATTGGCCGTTCATTAAAGCGCAAGAAGGTCCCCCCTACTTTCAAATCGCGATTCACCGTATAATCCAACCGCGTACCCCATAATGTTTTTTGCTGCAAACTGAAGAGTGAATTACTTTCAAGAGAGACTTTAATGGTAGCACCTGAATTAAGTATACCTTCATTAATGATCTTCACGCGGCCCATAGAATACTCCACGGTATAATCTGTATTCTCAGTCAAGGCTACGCCATTCGCTGTCACCACTACCGCTCCCTGGGGAATGTTGATGGCATTGAGCGCAATCTCTGATCCAGATGAAGAACGGTAAGAGCCGCGGATGCGAAAGCGGTTTTTTTCCTGGACAAAAGAAGCGGCAACTTTTGTGGAGTCATACAATTCATTAAATGTGTATTTGCTGGCCAGTGCTTCTTCCCCCGCCGCAAATTCTTTGGCCAGTGAGCGCCCGAAGGGCTCCACGGTGGGAAAGTACGCGCGTCCGTTGCTCTGACTGATGGTAAAACCGGGAAGAAAATCATACACCCCGTCCGGACGACGATCCCCATTCACACTCAGACGATCGCATTTCAGCACCCGTATTAACTGAACACCATTGGCAGCTCCCGCTGGCAGGTAGGGCACATCCACACCAGTCTCGATGTTGTTGTAGTACACATCCAATTTAAAATCCTGCTGATTCAAACTGTAAGCGCCTAGCGAATAGACGTTCTTCATCATCAGTTTCCACATGGGATGGCGGACGCTGACAGAATTGGTCTTTAATAATTTACAAATCAGTATTTGGGAGTTATCAGGAATATTCTCACTGAACTCTCCCACTTGATAGGTTCGCCCGTTAACCTGATATTGATAGGACACAGCCAAAGCTTGGTCATTATTTAATTGCTGATTCAGGGAGATATAACCGGTTCTCGCATTGAAAGTGAAGTCAGATGAATTGAGACGACGTGCATTCTGAATCTTTGTAAAATCGCGGCCTTCCACCATGTAGACACTGTTGGGATTGGCGGCGTTCTGCGCTGGTGAGGTAGTCGCCAGACGTGAAACATCGGTGAAGGTGCGGCCCGCCAGAATACCATTCACCGAATTGGTGAGAATGCTGTAGAGATTATTGGACTGATTGGAAGGCAATGAATCGGCCACATTACTGAGCAGCGCATAACCAGGGGTGATTGCCAGGGGATTGATGAGGGAAGGAAGAATAGTTCCCTCATTGTTCGTGTTTTCTCCCAAATCCTCAAAAGCTACCACGTTGCGGGTCTGCTCGGCATTGCCATTGATACCAAGAATGTAGACTTCAATCTTCGTGATGGTCACCGGGGTATTAATAATGGGCAGGGTCGTCATCCAGCGATCATAATGGTCACGGAAATAATGTCCCAAAAAATAATGTTTATTTTGTTCATAGTTGTCCGCCGAGACATTAAAGGGTGTTGTTTGCGCATTTCCTTGTACTGTAATCTCCGTCTTTTTTCCTTTTTGCTGGGACATGACGGTGGTTGCCCGGAGTCTACCAAACTGCAATTCGGTTTTAAATCCAAACAGGGTCTGACTGCCACTGATCAGGCTACTGTTGAGAGGCAGGGTGACATTTCCTGCTTCAATTTTTTTGATAATCTCGTCTTCCAGACCCGTGTAATCAACTTTCACCTGATTTTCCCAGTCGAAAGAGGCTTCAGTGTTATAGTTGGTGGTGACTTTCAACTTTTCCCCAATCTTGCCGATGAGGTTGAGTTGAATGCGCATATTGAAGTCAAAATTGGTGACGCGTTGCTGCCGCTGGGGAATGGCAGGATTTAGGTTTTTGGTATGATTTAAACCGAAGATAAGTTCGGCGGTCCCCGTAGGTTTAATATCCACGGTATTACCACCGAAGATGCGGTCAAACAACTCACTGTTCACTTGGAGCTTCGGAATCATTCCCTTGCGGGGCTGATTATTCATGTCATCTGCTGCCACGCGGCTGCGCCAGTATTCGCGCATTTGTTTTTTGAACTGATAGTCTTTGTACTCTTTCAGATTCATGTAGGTCTCGGGGCGGTAATCCTGATCTCCTACCTTTTGTTTCACATTGTAGTTTCCTGTTTTTGGATCATACACCACCTCCGTCTTAATGTTTTCGGGATCCTCGAGGTAGAGTTTTGATTTGGGCTCCTGCATCGGAGTCTTACCATCTTTGTCCTTAAATTTATAAAGCAGTTCGGTATCCGGTTCTTCGGTATCGGGGGTATCAGGGGGCAAAACTAGGCGCTGATTACGATAGTCGTAATCTTGAGACAGGCTCTGCTCTGAAGGGCGGCGAGTTACAACACCCATCAACACTGCCGTTGCGCCTGTAAGAAGCACTGCATTTATAAGGCCACTGGCTCTCAATTCTTAGAAATTTTTTAGCGCTGCTTTGATCAAAATGTCTACTTGGTCCGTTGATGTTCCCTGTTGCTTTATCGCCTTTTCAAGTGCTTTTTCTGCAGCCATTTTTGGGAAGCCTAAGGTCACCAAAGCCATTAACGCTTCGTCCCTGTTTTTATTGTATGAAGGGCTGAGTATTTGACCAATACCACCTTCGTGTTTACCTAGTTTTCCTTTTAGGTCCACCACAATGCGCTGAGCTGTTTTTTCGCCGATACCCTTAATACTTTTTAGGGTGGCGACATTGGCAGTATTTATGGCGCCTGCAATTTCAAGAGCACTCAGACTGCTAAGCATTAGAAGTGCGCTGCCGCCTCCCACACCACTGACGGAGATGAGTTTGCGAAACAAGTCGCGCTCTTCCTCCTCAGCAAAACCATAGAAACGGGGATTGTCGTCGCGCACATAGACACTCTCCACAAACAGTATCGCTTCTTTCTGACCGCTGATGCGTGTGTAGGTCTGAAGGGAAATCAATAGGCCATAGCCAACGCCACCGCTCTCCAGCACGGCAAAGGCGGGATTGAGAGAAGTGATGGTGCCTTTAATATACGTGATGAAGGACATACAGTCTTAGCGTTTATTTTGTGCGTCAACCACCGCTAGGGTAATCATATTAACAATTTCACGGACACTGCTTCCCAGTTGAAGCACGTGAACTGGTTTATTGAGACCCATTAGAACGGGACCAATGGCTTCAGCTCCGCCCAATTCCTGCATCAGCTTATAGGCAATGTTGCCGGCAGCGAGATTTGGGAAAATAAAGGTGTTCACATCTTTATCGATGAGTGTACTGAAAGGAAATTGCTCTTTTAACAAGTTATTATTGGTTGCGAAATTGGCCTGCAGGTCACCATCCACGACTAATCCAGGATAATTACTATGCAGAATACTCACCGCTTTGGCCACCTTTTTAGGAACTGCGCCATCGGCAGAACCGAAATTGGAATAAGAGAGCATGGCCATGCGGGGGACAATGTTGTATTGTTTGACCGTATTGGCCGTCAGCACTGCAATATCGACCAGTTCTTCCGCGGTAGGGTCTGCATTCATGGTCGTGTCGGCAAAGAAATAAGGTCCTCGCTTGGTTACCATAATATAAAGTCCTGCTACCTTACTCACGCCGGGTAGAGTAGAAATAATTTCCAGAGCGGGACGAATGGGTTGCGCATACTTGCGCGTCAGCCCACTGATCATTGCATCACCCAAACCATTTTCAACCATCATAGCACCGAAGTAATTACGGTCCCGCATCAACTTGCGC
>CALPON020000127.1 GCA_943325195.2 Sphingobacterium thalpophilum
TTCCCGAATTCCTTTTGCTCAACCAATCTTTGCTTCTCGAGGGCAAAACGACTGGTCTGACACAGACCGAAGAGTATGTCGAATTCGGGCGCTTGAACATAGCACGTATGCAAAGACTGATGAAGACGGTTGTGCTGAACGGGGAACTGAACGACGTCCTCTCCCGCCTCAGTATTCCACATACACTGATGATTATCACTGAAGGCTGGTGTGGCGACAGTGCACAGATTGTCCCCGTGCTGGAACACATACGCCTAGCATGTCCTATTCTTGATGTTGTCTTTCTCATACGGGATGAAAATCCCCAGCTGATGGACCAGTTCCTGACAAAAGGCGCGCGTTCCATTCCTAAAGTGGTGTGTGTGGAGCAGACTTCGTTGGAGGTAAAATGGGAATGGGGCCCGCGTCCCTCTGAACTACAGACCGCCGTTAAAGCGCTCCTAGCTCAACAGGTCACACACGCTGAAAAAAGCCTATTCGTTCAGAACTGGTATAACCAAAATAAGACGCAGGCGATTCAGGCAGAAATTACGCGCTTGGTGCAGACTTTGTTACAGTGCTAATCAGAGATGCTGATTCGCGCCGCTTCCTTATACAAACGTTCCTTCACTGGCCTTAGTCCGCAAAGCTGGCTGCTCGCTCTCATTATGCTCATTAACCGGAGTGGGACCATGGTAGTGCCGTTCATGACGCTTTATCTGACGGGAAAGGACATGCAACGCAGTCTGAGTGAAGCGGGATTGGTCATGGGACTCTTCGGTCTCGGCTCTATGATTGGCGCGTATTTTGGAGGAAAGTTGTCAGACAAAGGAGGTTTTTTTAGAGTACAGCTCGTCACCTTGCTGGCAGGTGGCGTTATGTTTATGATTTTGGGACAAATACGTTCCTTTCCGCTCATCTGTCTCTTTACATTTTTGCTTAGCACGGTGAACGAAGCCTTCCGTCCCGCCAATTCATCTGCGGTGGCCTTTTACAGTAATAGTGCCAACCGCACGCGCTCCTATAGTCTTAATCGCTTGGCTATTAACCTGGGATGGGCCGTCGGCGCCAGTGTTGGCGGAATCATCGCGAGTTTCAATTATTCTCTTTTGTTTTGGATTGACGGGGCTACCAATCTGTTGGCCGCTGTCCTGCTGCTGATTTTTCTCCGGCCTGGAAAACGAATTACCGCCAACGAAAAGCCTGAAGACTCGGGCAGTGGCGGCTCAGCCTACAAAGATAAAGCCTATTTGAGTTTTATCGTTCTCTCTACCGTCTTTGCCATGGCATTTTTCCAACTGTTTACCACTGTGCCCAAATACTTCCGAGATAACCTTCATCTCAGCGAACAATATATCGGCTACATCATGGCTTTCAATGGCCTCATCATCGTTGTGTTTGAAATGGTGCTGGTTTATCTGCTCGAACGGCGAGATCGCTTGCTGCTGTATATCAGTGCAGGGGTCGTACTTTGCGGACTCGGCTACCTCAGCCTCATTCTGCCTCTTCCCGCAAAGTGGGGGACTACCTTGATGATCGTACTAATGACAGCAGGCGAAATTATAGCCATGCCTTTTATGAGCGCTTACTGGACCCGTCGAGCATCCGTCAATAACAGAGGGCAGTACGCCGCGCTGTATACCATCTCATGGGGGGCAGGGCAGACCCTCGGGCCATTTCTTTGTGCCATGCTGGCTGATGCATACGGCTTCACATTGATGTTTTTGCTAGTGGGCCTGGCCCTTTTCGCCGCGGCTTTCGGGTACAGTCGCTTGGGGGGAGGAAAAATCACAGTTTCTGCGGAAAAGACGGGCCAATGACAGTAAATCCCGATTAATTTCAATATCTTAGTTACCTGATATTTTATTGATTATTAATTATTGCCGTAATGAAATTAAGATTCCTTTTTTCAGCCCTAGCACTCTGTGTTCAATCTTCCTTTTTACTGGCCCAGCAGTGGGTGGATGCATTACAGAAACCGGATGCTAATCTCTATAGTATTCAAGCTGACTTCGAACAATACTGGTCTACCCGAAACACTAATGAAAAAGGAAAGGGGTATAAGGCTTTCCGTCGCTGGGAATATTTTGTGCAACCACGCGTGTATCCTTCCGGAGATCTGGCGCAACTGCAACTCACGGCTCCTAATTACGAAACCTTTCTGCGCAATTATGAAATGGAGAATAGCAGTGCGGGTAAACTCACCGGCGGTGGTCCAAACCTCATAGCTTCCACCACCTGGTCTCCGAACGGACCCTTTGGTGCCATTAATGGTAGCGCAGGCACACAGCTTTTAAAATCGGGACGTTTAAATTTTATAACAATAAATCCTACCAACACCCTGAATCTGTGGGTGGGGGCGCCCGCGGGCGGTTTGTGGCAAAGCACCAACGGTGGGGGGAGCTGGACCACCAATACGGATCAGTTGGGAGTTATTGGTTGTTCCGATCTTGCCATTGATCCCACCAATACCAATGTTATGTACCTCGCAACAGGCGATGGAGAAGCAGGCGATACTCGCACAATTGGGGTGTTAAAGAGCACCAACGGAGGTCTGAGCTGGGTAGCGACGGGACTTACCAACGCGGTTAGCAATTATTTCCTCATTCGCCGACTTCTTATCAATCCCTCTAATACACAAATTGTGATGGCCGCGACCAATTCCGGCATCTACCGCACTACCAATGGCGGCACTAGCTGGACTCTGGTGTCTAATCAAAACACCAATGACATGGAGTTTAAACCCGGGGATCCCAACACCGTTTATGCTTCCGGAAATAATTTTAGAGTGTCTACTAACGGGGGAGCAACATTTACCCAGATTACTGCAGGTCTCCCATCTACCGGCTTTCAGCGGGGCGCTATTGCTGTAACACCCAATGACAACAATTATGTTTATCTTCTGACCTCTAACTCTTCTGATAGCGGTTTTCAAGGATTATATCGCTCAACGGTGGGCGGCACCTTATTTGCCGCTATGTCCACTAGTGCAAATATTAATCTGTTAGGTTGGAGTAATGCAGGCACAGATGTGGGTGGACAGGGCTGGTACGATTTGGCTCTCGCTGTTTCGCCGCTGAATAAGGATGAAGTGGTTGTGGGCGGTGTGAATGTCTGGCGCTCGGTGAATGGCGGCAGCACTTGGGGCATATATGGACACTGGACTGGAAGCGGGGCACCTTTTACTCATGCCGATCAACACGAACTTGAATACGCGACAGACGGCACACTTTTTAATTGCAACGATGGCACGGTGTATCGCCGCACCAGCACTGCTTGGCAAGAGATTTCCGGAATCATGAATATTTCACAGATTTACAAAATCGGTCTGAGTACCATGACCGCGAACAAATGGATTACCGGTCACCAAGATAATGGCACTAGTATGTGGAGCGGAACGAGCTATCAGGCGCGTATTGGCGGAGATGGTATGGATTGTTTTATTGACCGCACGAGTGATAACAATGTATTCGGAAGCACACAGAACGGCGGCTTTCAGCGCAGCACCAATGGCGGCGCCAGCTGGGCAGGCGCCACTACGGGGCTAAGCGGAACAGCTCCATGGGTAACCGTTTGGAAGCAAGATCCGCAAAATGCTACACGCCTGTATGCCGGTCGTCAGGACTTATTTGTGTCTAATAATCTGGCCGTGGGCTGGTCCTCACTCACCGCCTTGCCCGCTACTGGAAATATTATAGAATTTGCGATTGCACCGTCTAATAATCAAATTATTTATGTCCTGAAAAGCAATGGGATTTATAAAACTACGAATGCTGGAGTGACGTGGACGACTGTGACCAATGGGGTTCCTGTAGCTAGTGCTTCACCTGAAAATATTTGTATCGATCCGAACGACCCCAATAATGCTTGGGTCGTGTTAAGTGGTTATTCAGCCGGGAACAAAGTGTATGTCACCACCAACGGAGGCAGTACATGGACGAACTTTAGTGCTAACCTTCCGAACATCCCCGCCAACTGCATCGTTTATCAGCCGGGCACCAATGATCTGGTCTACGTAGGCATGGATGTCGGTGTGTATTACCGCAGCAATACCTCTGCAGCTTGGACGCTCTATAACACGGGCCTTCCCAATGTACCGGTGTCGGATATGGAAATTACAGCAGTAAATAATGGTTTGCTTCATGCAGCGACCTACGGGCGCGGCGTTTGGTCCGTTAGTCTCTATGCCCCGACTGGCGTGCCAAATAGTCTGTTTGCTTTTCCGACTGCTTACCAGTGTGTGGGGAGTACCATCACTTTTTCCGATCAATCGCAGAATTCACCCACCAGCTGGTTATGGTCCGTTTTGCCTTCTGCCGGTGTGCAGATAACTACAAACACCTCTCAAAATCCTTCCATCACCTTTCCTGCGCCAGGCACCTATACCGTTAGTATGCAGGCCTCTAACAGTATCGGACAAGGTACTGTGACGACCCAAGTCGTTACCGTGGCCAACCCGCCAGTTGTGACGGTTACGGTACTGACACCAAATGTTTGTCTGGGTACGCCGGTGCAGTTAGGCGTCAGTGGTGCCGCGACTTATACCTGGAGTGGGGGCGCAGGCAGCGCCAATACCGCTACGTATTACCCCGCCGCCAGCTCAGTTTTTTCAGTTGCCGCGACCAGTAATAGTTGTACCGTGGTGAAGACGGTGACCGTCAATGCGAATCCCCTTCCACAAGTCAGTATATCTGCGCCGCAGGATGTGTGTCCCGATCAACAATTTAGTCTCACTGCCACTGGCGCTGTTACTTACACCTGGAGCACCGCCTCCAATGGCTCGGTTTATGCCACTAGTTTATCCGGTAGTACCAGTTTCTCCGTCGTTGGCAAAAATCAAAATGGTTGCAGTAATACGGGCTATGCGTTTGTGAATGTCTTTCCGCTTCCTCCTGTTAATGTGAGTGCCAGTTCTACGATCATCTGTTTGGGCGAAGAAGTAGTTCTTACAGGCTCGGGTGCCACTACTTATCAGTGGTTTCCAGGCGGGCAAACGGGCAGCAATTTATCGGTAAGCCCCCTCAGCAGCAATGTCTATACCTGCGTGGGTCTTGATGACAATAACTGCGAGAATAGCAGTGCCGTGACAGTTTCCGTTTCGCTTTGTGAAGGATTAGCAGAAAGTTTGACCAATGCGGAATATAAACTCTTCCCAAATCCCGTAAAAAATAAATTAAGTATTCGCGCAAACCATGCTCGCAATGCAGATATCGAATTATCGGTGTATGATAGCAATGGCAAACAGGTCCTGCTGCAACGCCTGCACTTCAATGGCATTGGTGTGGCAGAACTTAACATGGACAAATTAGCGCCAGGGGCCTATACACTGAAAATGTATAGCGGTCAGCCGGGAGAGGCTAGCTTCAAGGTGATAAAAGAGTAAGCGAAATCGGATCTTAAAAGGGAAAACTTTTGCTTCGACGCTTACCGGGTCCGCCATGTTGAATGGTATATAACACTGCTGAGCTAAGGTTTGGGAATGCTTGCACCATGTGAAAGCGTTTTTATTCCTTGCTTGACTTCACGATCACAGGCTGCTACTCTGCTGGGCTTTTCTGGATCTTTCCAGCGTAGAAGTCTGAAAGAATTCAGTCTCCTTTACCACTGACGCAGTCTATAGTAAAGGTCACTTAGCATGAAAGCAAGCCCGAAGGGCTTGAATATGGAGTAACTTTTTAATTGAGATTGATGCGTGTATTTTTTGAAAGATTAACCGTGGCTACTTCAAGCCCTACGGGCTTGTAAAACCCCTTGCTCCCTTACCCGAGGCGCTGCCTCAGGTAAGGGATGTTGAACTCCTGCGGAGTTCCTTGTAAAGCGCTTTGAAGAACGATTACAAGAATAATATACTCCAGTACAAAGTTCTCCGAGTTAAGGAGTAACTAGACCGAGAACTGCCTTCGAGTTTGGGTGCAAAACAAGAAGTAATAGGAAAGCCCTCTAGCTCTCTTTATGGCATTGCCGGTGCGGATCTCTCAATTTGATGTTTAGGGTGAGCCCATAGTAAAAATACCAGTCACGGGTACTCGGATTCCCCCGCATATTACCGGCAACAGCCACAGGGTTTTTGGATGGACTAGGGCCTGTGAGTTCAGGATAGGTGCTGCGGATATCATCTAGGTAATCGGTAAAGGTTCGGCGCGGCCCCCATTCGATGCCTATTCCCACCTTTTGACCAATGTTAAACTTTAATCCCACACCAAAAGGCAGACTCAGTTGATATTTAGGATAAGCCTCCGACTGACCTTCTGAACGGAGGTCCCGCAAAGGCGTTCCCTTGGAGGAGATTGGATTAAAATAGAATCCCGCCACTCCTGCGAAAATGAAAAAAGTAAATTTATAACGACGGTGGCCAATGCGGTACTCCACGAAATTAAACTCTGTATTAGCGTGCAGTTCATAAAGTTTACTGGTGAAATTGAGATTGCGCTCTATCTGATCGGCTTCACCGCTGTTGGCATCATCTCCACTTATTTGGCCGTAATTCCCCCCAAAACGAAATGAAAAGCGGTAATTGGGAGAATAGCGGAAAAAGATACCCATGGCACTGTGATTATCCCTGAAGTGACCGCGGGGGTTGATATCACCAATATAATAGCTTCCTCCTCCGTAAAAACCCAGTTCACGCTGGCTGAAATTCCGTTTTTGCGCCTGAGAAAACCCAGCAACAACGAGCAAACAAAGAAAATATAAAAGCGCCGTCCTTAACAATTCCTTTTTAAAACGTAAAAGTAGGACAAAATATTGTGCTTAATTTTTAACGAATAAAACTAATGAACACTCGCAAAGGGATATTTTTGCGCTCTTCCTGAGCTTATTTCAGGTGTCCGCAGAGCGCAATTAAAGACGGCTGATTTTATGTAAATTTGTCCCATTAATTTGAAAAATCTTAAACCAATAGGTGTATTTGACAGTGGTTACGGCGGACTCACTGTGCTACGTGAATTAGTGGAAGAGCTGCCTGAATACGATTTCCTTTATCTGGGTGATAATGCAAGAGCGCCTTATGGTCCCCGTAGTTTCGAGACCGTGTATGAGTACACCCTACAATGTGTGCAACACCTGTTTGATATGGGCTGCGAATTGGTGGTACTTGCCTGTAATACCGCTTCCGCAAAAGCGCTGCGGACCATCCAGCAAAACGACCTTCCGAGACTCGCTCCCAATCGCAGAGTTCTAGGTGTGATTCGTCCAACAACGGAAGTCATCGGCCAGTATAGTAAAAGCAGACATGTGGGGGTGTTGGGGACCAGTGGAACCGTGAATTCTGGCTCTTATCTGGTTGAAATCGAAAAGTTTTTTCCGGATCTGACTGTGCACCAAGAGGCTTGTCCCATGTGGGTACCCTTAATTGAAAATGATGAAATGGATACTGCTGGAGCCGATTATTTTATACAACGGCACATTCAACGTTTGTTAGAAGCGGAACCGAAGATTGATGCCATCATTTTAGGCTGCACCCATTATCCCCTCATTGAAGCCAAAATCCGTTCTTATCTGCCTGAAAATATAAAGGTAGTAAGTCAGGGAGCGCTTGTTGCAGTCGGATTAAACGACTACCTGCAGCGTCACCCTGAAATGGCCGCCCGTTGCACAAAAACTGGCCAGCGCTTATTTTACACGACGGAGCAGCCTTCTAATTTTGATGCTGCAGCCAGCCGTTTTTTTGGGGGGCCAATCCGCGCGCAGCATTTAAGTCTTTAAAGCTTTATTTTTTAGTTGCTTCTGTTTTCGCATCGGCACGGACTTTTGCTTCATCCAGAATTTTTTGTCCGCGCTTATCCATTTCATCTAAAA
>CALPON020000128.1 GCA_943325195.2 Sphingobacterium thalpophilum
TCCGTGGTAAATGTGTTTGAAGTCTTTCAGACTTCTCTGCTGAAAGATCAGGCAAAGCCATGGACGCAGCGGGTGGCAGGTAATTCATGAACTTTTAGACGATGTATGTGAAGTCTTTCGAAAGGCATGTTACATGGTATTTTGTTCTTGTTATGTTTTTTGAAAGCTGTTCACGCGGAACTCCGAAGGAGTTCAATAGCCCTTACCCGAGGCAGGGCCTCGGGTAAGGGAGACTAAGTAGTTCCCACAAGCCCGAAGGGCTTGAAGTAGCGAGGGTTTATCTTCCAAGAAATAACACTCATTACTTTCAGATAAGAAGTGCTTCTTAGTCAAGCCCTTCGGGCTTGTCTTCATTGTGAGTAGCCTTTACCACGGACTGCGTCCGTGGTAAATGTGTTTGAAGTCTTTCAGACTTCTCTGCTGAAAGATCAGGCAAAGCCATGGACGCAGCGGGTGGCAGGTAATTCATGAACTTTTAGACGATGTATGTGAAGTCTTTCAGACTTCTCTGCTTACTTTATATCGTTGATCACATTGCTGGCTTCATGAATGTAAACATCCTTAGCAACGTTCTTTACCCAACGTTCTTCACGGTTTAAACGAGCCGTATCTGAACCCAGACGCCTCTTGTCCACATCCAACAAATACGCATTAAAGCCCTTGATGTCTTTTCTTAGATCTTCATATTTTTTATTCTGCTCGCGCAGCATCTTTTGTTCTTGACGGAAAGCCTCTAAATTCAGACTGTAGCGGGTATCATCGCGCTTCACTTTGACTTCCTGTGCCTGCTGTGCGATGAGGTTAAATTGTGGGGAGCTGCCAACACGTTTCTGACTATTTTTTAGGACCTGCAAATAATTAATGTTGCTGTAGGGTAAGTACTCCGCTTTATTGATTTCATCCCAAGGCATTGGATTTTCATACTCCTTCTCGCCTAAGTCAATCAGCGCATAGGGATCCGGTAATTCAATATCTGGCGTCACCCCTTTCAATTGCGTCGCGCCACCATTTATTCTGTAAAACTTTTGCTGGGTAATTTTCACAGAGCCAATGGGTTTAATCGTATCAAATTGTTTTAGCAGATAATTGTCCAGGTCAACAAACGACTGCACGGTACCTTTTCCAAAGCTTGGTGTTCCCATAATCACCGCACGTTTATAATCCTGCATTGCCGCTGCCAGGATTTCACTCGCACTGGCACTGTTGTGATTAATTAAAATGGTAAGGGGACCATTCCACAAAACCTCCGGATTTTTATCCTCCATGATGCTCACCGTATTATGCCGGCCGCGCACCTGCACCACAGGGCCCGTAGGAAAAAACAGACCCGCCATTTCTACCACTTCTTGTAAAGAACCACCGCCATTATCCCGCAGGTCAATCACGAGTCCTTTTACATCTAGTTTTTTTAACTTCTCAATCTCCTTGCGCATATCAGCGGTGCAATGGTGTGCGCCAGTCCTGCTGAAATCCGTATAAAAGGAAGGCAGATAGATATAGCCGATCTTATTTTTATTTTCGATGATCGCACTCTTGGCAAAGGTTTCTTCTATTTCAATCACATCGCGCACGATGGGAATAATCTTGGTGCTATTGTCGGCGCGACGCACGGTGAGGCGCACTTCCGAGCCTTTTTTACCTTTAATGAGTTCGATGGCATCTTCCATGTCCATATTCGAAATATCAACCGCTTCGCTTGCGCCCTGCGCCACTTTTAGAATATCATCACCCGCTTTGAGTTCACCTTGTTTGTGACTAGGACTGCCGACAATAATTTCACTTACTTTTAAAATGCCGTCCTTCTGCATCAGCCTTGCGCCAATGCCTTCAAACTGTCCACTCATACTCTGGTCAAACCGTTTTTTATCACGTGGCGCAAAGTACTGGGTATGGGGATCGTAAACACCCGTCACCGCATTGGCAAATTCAGCAAAACGATCGCGAGGCGAGATTTTATTCAAGCGCTTAAACATGTCCTCCTGCGCTTTGAGGACTTTCCGACGGGCATCCGTCTCTAGCGAATCAAAAGGCAGACGCACCGCTTTGGTGCCGACTGAATCCGCTTTATCTTCTTTGGACATGGCTTCATCCAGACGAAAGATGACCTGATACTTCAGCCATTTGCGCCACATGTCTTTTAAAGCTGCTTCATCCTTGGCATAATCCATTTTTTTAAAATCCGTTTCATAATCTTCTACAACGGAATAATCAAAGGGCTTACTGAGAATATCACGACTCCAGGCTTCTTTTTCTTTCGTGCGTTTTGCAAGGATGACTTGTGTAGCAGCGAAAAAATCATGGCGCTGTGCTGCAATCTGATCATCAATGTCAGAGCGGTAACGGGACAATTCGTCAATATCCGATTTTTGTAAAAACTGCTTATTAAAACTGGTGTTGATGTACAAATCGAAGACCTTATTGCTGAACTTATCATCCAGGTTTTCTGGCGAATAATGCAGCTGACGCAAGCTGTCGAAAAGCAGACCAAAAATAACATCGTTCTTGTCAAAAGCGAGTTTATACCAAGTAAAAGAGGTAATAGCTAAAATACCGCCGATGAGCAGTGATTTACGAAAAGACTTGAAGAAGGATATCTGCATAGCAAAGATGTGTCTTACAAAGTTAATTTTTTAAGGACGCAATAACCATTCTCGCCACAATTAATCATTCTGGGCACCCTGAAAACTTGTTTAAATATTGTTAAAGAGAATTAGCGCTTCCCTGCTATCTTTAGCAACAGGAGACAGTTATATGATCGATTTTACACGGGCACAACT
This sequence comes from Sphingobacterium thalpophilum, assembly GCA_943325195.2. Lineage (GTDB taxonomy): Bacteria > Bacteroidota > Bacteroidia > B-17B0 > Aurantibacillaceae > Aurantibacillus. Next base: position 2,778 of record CALPON020000128.1, read on the forward strand.
CAGCCATTTTATAATTCATTTTGTAGGAAATAAGGGACTTGGCGAAGAGCTCACCATGAGCGAAAAAGTCTTTGAATTCAAAGATGATTTTGTCAAGGAAACGTTATTACGTTACCTGCTAAGTCCTTTTAAGACAGACATCTATCACCAATTCAAAGGGAAGGTGGATGTCTCCCTTGCCAGCATGGCCAATGTGACGGAAGACCTCTTCGGCAGTCGCCGTGATTTTATAAAATTATCGCAGGATGCGGCTCAGCACCTGTACAACCAGAGCATGCATCCCAAAATTAAAGGAGGCGAATTTTACGTCTGTTACTTTAAGGATGCGACGGTAGATGGTGAATTGTGCGATGCTGTTGGTTATTTCAAGACCGAGAATAAAGAAACCTATCTCCGCGTGTATCAGCACGTGGATGATTTTGAAGTGGATTGCGACAACGGTATTAATATTAATAAGCTGGACAAGGGCTGTGTGGTCTTTAATTCCGATAAAGCAAATGGCTATAAAATGAGCATCATTGACACCAATAACAAGGTGGCGGAATGCGCCCTGTATTGGGAAGAGGATTTCCTCAACGCCAAAATGAAGCCAAACGCCTATTATCACACTAAGAATTTCATCGATACCTCTCGGGGTTTCTGCGAAGAAATTCTGACGGAGGGTAACAGTGTGGCCAAGCAGGATCAGATGATGATGCTGAATAAAAGCACGTCCTTTTTTAAAGATAAAGATAAATTTAATCTCAATCAGTTTGAAAAGGAAGTCCTTGTAGAGCCTGAAGTCATTGAGGCGTTTAAGGATTATCGCAGCGAATTTAACCGCCGCATGGATCTTACCGCCGTGGATGACTTTGACGTTTCACCAACGGCCGTGAAGAAGAACCAAAAGTACATGAAGAGTGTGGTAAAGTTGGATAAGAATTTTCACATCTACATTCACTCCCGTCACGACTACGTTGAAAAAGGCTATGATGACGATAAGGGACTTAAATTCTATAAGCTCTATTACGTGACGGAAGACAGTGGGTCGAACTAAATTCCTTTCTGTTACGCGCTTTCTCCACTGCGTTTGACAATCAGGTACAAGTCCTTTTCCAAGGGGAGGTATCCGAATTCATAACAGAAAAAATAGGTATGCTGATTGCGCGTTGTCACCTGATTGGTGATGAAGTTAAAATCAAAGCCCTGCTGGAGCAGCCGTGTTTTTGGGACCGTTGTTTTTTCTCCGTGGAGTGTCTCACCCAGAATGCGCCTGTTTTTCCTCAGCAAATTATTAACGTTGCGCACGTAGTTGGTACTGTCGCTGTTTTGCTTATTATTAAAGGCATTGCGGCACATATCACTACAAAACTTTTTGTCAATGCGGCCATTGATGGTATCGCCACATTCATGGCAACTGCGTTTTTCCATAGATTTTGGGTCAGTGGTGGGGTTATTTTACAGCAGAAAGGTAATAATCAACTAATGATTTTCAAAGTACTTTTGACCAGACGGGCTTTTTGCTTGGCCTTTAAAATGTCCTCGTCTACAATCGTGGCATGTCCCATTTTACGGAAGGGCTTGGTGTTGGCCTTTCCATACAAATGCACATAGACGCCACTGAATTTAAGAACATCTTCCAATCCTTCATACACCGCAGGCCCCTCATGACCAAAGTCGCCCAAAAGGTTGACCATGACACCCGCTCTCACGATGGCGGTATCGCCCAGGGGCAAGTTCAGAATTGCCCGTAAATGTTGCTCAAACTGCGAGGTGACATTCGCTTCAATGGTGTGGTGACCGCTGTTATGGGGACGAGGCGCGATTTCATTCACCAACACTTTTCCTTCTTTGGTCAGAAATAATTCCACCGCCAAAAGTCCCACAATGCCGGTCTTCTCTGCCACTTGCATGGCAATGGCCAAGGCTTCTTTTTCAACCGATTTTTTGATGTTGGCGGGACTGAAAAGAAACTCCACCAAATTGGCTTCCGGATTAAATTCACATTCCACAACGGGAAAGCACTTCATCTCACCGCTTTCACTGCGGGCGACCACGACGCTCAGTTCTTTTTCAAAATCTACGAGGCGCTCCAAAACACTGGGCACTTCAAAGGCTTTCTCTAAATGATGCGGATTCACCAGTTTCACCACGCCCTTTCCGTCGTATCCGCCGGTGCGCATTTTTTGAAAGAAAGGAAAAAAGTCAGCGTACTTCGTGATTTGCGACTTTTGTTCAATCAGGAAAAAGTCAGGACTCTGAATATCGTTTCGCTGATAAAACATTTTCTGAGTGCCTTTATCCTTTATCATTTCAATCAGATGGGGCTGAGGAAAGACTTTTTTTCCCTCTTTTTCAAGGGCTTTCAAGGCTTCCACATTCACATTCTCAATCTCTATGGTGATTAGATCTTTGTCTTTTCCAAATTCGTAGACAGCATCGTAATCCGTCAAATCGCCCTGTACAAATTTTTTGACAAGGTGACGGCAAGGCGCATTTTTATCGGGATCCAGGACGGAGATTTGAAGATTAAGATTAATGGCGCTCTGAATCATCATCCGTCCAAGCTGTCCGCCCCCTAATAGCCCAATGTTTAACTGCTGAATTGTTTTTGCCATGATTGTGGGGACAAAGATAAGGATTCAGGGCTTTCTATTGCAATTACCGGTATTTCATAGAAATTTATAAATTTGAGCATGAAAAGATTAGTGGTAGCAGGGATTCTGCTGATGACCGCACGCCAATTTAGTGCACAGCAGATTTCAAAAAGTAATATACAGAAGGACATCACTTACCTCGCCTCTGATAAATTGCAAGGACGGGGAACAGCAACGGAACAAGAAAAGTTAGCGGCAGACTACATTGCAGCCGAATTTAAAAGAAGCGGGCTCGCACCGCTCAATGGCGCTTACTTGCGCCCCTTCGTCTTTAAGAAAAGTACGAATCCACACGATACCGCCACTGGCAATGCACCTGAAAAAAAATCTGCTAATGTCGCGGGCTTCCTTGATAATAAAGCGCCTTATACCATCGTGATTGGTGCGCATTATGACCACTTGGGACTCGGACATGACCATAATAGTTTGGATGCAAATCCGGAAGGAAAAATTCATAACGGGGCCGACGACAATGCCAGTGGCACAGCCGGCGTTCTCGAACTGGCAAGGTATTATGCCGGCAATCAAAAAACGGAGCCTTTTAATTTTCTTTTTCTGTGCTTTAGCGGGGAAGAGTTGGGACTGCTTGGCTCCAAGAAATGGTGTGAGAATCCCGACATCCCTTTGTCAACCATCAATTACATGATTAATATGGACATGATTGGGCGGCTGAATGACTCCACGAAAAAAATGATTGTTTATGGCGTGGGCACTTCTCCTGTGTTTGTGCCTTTACTGGATAGCATTGCATCTGATCTGCACATTAAAAAAGACAGTGCGGGTGTGGGACCCAGTGATCAGACTTCTTTTTATCTGCGTAATCTGCCGGTTCTGCATTTCTTTACCGGACAGCACAGCGATTATCATAAACCGACGGATGATGTAGAAAAAATTAATTTCGAAGGAGAAGTCCAGGTGCTGGCCTACATTACTAAACTCATTGAACACACCTTTCATTATCCCAAACTCGGTTTTTTAAAAACCCGCAGCCCGGATACTGGCAAGTCCTCGTTTAAAGTCACACTTGGGGTGATGCCGGATTATACCTTTGAAGGAAAAGGTATGCGCATTGATGGCGTCACAGAAGGCAAGCCAGCCGCGAAAGCGGGCATTCTTGCAGGAGATGTGGTCAGCGCTTTGGGTGGAGAAACCGTGACGGATGTGATGTCCTACATGAAAGTACTTTCCAATTACAAGAAGGGCGATACCGCAAAAATTCAAATCCAACGGAAGGGCCAATCCATCGAAATGAATGTCACGTTTTAAAAACCACGTAAAAACCATCAAAAAATAAATCTATGAGAACAGTTAAAATTTTAAGTTTCCTCTTTTTGCTCAGTACTAGCATCCAACTGCGCGCGCAGAGTTTTACAGGGGCAGATGCCATCTTAGGTACCTGGCTGACAAGTGATGGTAAAGCAAAAATCAGTATTACGAAGTACGGCGAGAAGTACGGCGGAAAAATTGTTTGGTTAAAAACACCACTGAACGAACAAGGCCAGTCGAAAACCGACACTAAGAATCCAGATGCGGCAAAAAAGAAAAACCTGCTCCTTGGTTTAACCAACCTACTAGGATTTTCGTATGTTGGCGATAATGCCTATGAAAACGGAACCATTTATGATCCGGCAAATGGAAAAACCTATTCTTGTAAAATTAAACTGGAAGGGAATGTCCTGAAAGTGCGCGGTTACATTGGTGTGAGTCTATTGGGCCGCACAGAGGTATGGACCCGCGTGGTGAACGGATAAGCTGCTCAGAGCAACTATCCAATTAAGTACTGACGCTTTTTGTTAGGCGATACCCCTCCAGGTATCGCCTTTCTTTTGAGCTGAACGGGGATTGTATTTTTCAAGCGCCTTCCCGCGCAAGGAAACAAGCAGAAAAAAACCGAGATGCAAAAACGAATAGCCAGTCGCCAGCAAAAAAAACCAGAAGGACTTAGCGAATACGGTCCGCGCTTTTTAACAAGTTAATGTCCTTCTTAATAAAGCGAATGGCGAAGAGCAAGGCGACGATAGCGACGATACAAATCAAGACTGCCAGCCAATTGACGGGGGTATGGACAGGTTCTGCAGCCACCACAAATTGACCAAAAGAAAGGAGGGTACCGAGAACCAGCCATAGTAAAATCGACAGCATAGAAAGGCGTACTTGTAGCTCGCGACGGCGGTATAAAAAAACGATGACACTTACCAAGGCCAAGGTTAAAAAGTTGATCAGCACCGCTGCCTGATGCAGGCCTGAACTCATGGCACCATTGGCCTCAAAAAGCACAAGCGAAACATCGTTGCGGATGCCATACAATTGAAA
>CALPON020000129.1 GCA_943325195.2 Sphingobacterium thalpophilum
CCTCGATCTCGGCGGCGGCTATGGCTCTTTGCTTTTAAACATTTTAGAGAATTCCCCGCGACTTTCATTTAATTATGATCTTCTTGATAGTAGTGAGCTGCAATTAAAAAAGGCAAAGAAGTACATTGACGATTTTTTGAAGAAAGGTGAAAATATGGCCGTTGTAAGCTACATTCACCAAAATGCCGCTCAAATGAGCTTGCCGGAGAATATATATGATGTTATTGTCTGTAAGATGTTCGTTCACGAAATACCAGTGCATAAAAAAGAAATTATTTTTAAGAAAATATTTTTAGCACTTAAACCTGGAGGACATGTTGTTTTTTGGAATCCAGATCTTAATGAAGACGATTATAGTTTTTATATCAACACAATTCGAAAAAAAGATGAATTGGCAAAGTTTAATGCCTTAGTTGAAGACAGACATTTTCTATTAAACTCAGAGTTAATTACCCACCTTGAAACTGCAGGCTTTTCGAATGTGGAGAAACTTTTTGGATTCAACTACGATTTGCATACATCTAGAAGGTTACAGGCTGAGTTTAATAATAAAGAAGACGATCTCCAGCAATGGAATTCGTATATTATTGAAATAGCTGGCTTTTTACCACCGGATTTGAAAAAGAGTTTAATAATCGATGTAAAAGAAAACAACATTCATCTTCGTTTTAAAAGGGCCGTGTTCAAAGCTTTAAAATAATGAATTTTTTTATTAAAAAATTAGGAATTAGTGTATTAGAATTTAACAAACTCTTACTACTCATCCTGCATTCATTTTTCTCTGCTATTTTTGTCTCCATCTTCTTCTCGGTTGCTAACGCCGAGTTCGTGAATAATTTTGGAAGTGAGTTTTTGCCGGTTGGTTATTTACTGTCAGGTATCGTCGGTTATATGACCGTTCAAGGCTACGGTCGCTTATTAAAAAAGAGCGGTTACAGCGCTTTTTTTGGCGGTTTAGCTTCTCTGCTAGTGCTTACTCTAGTCTTGAGATGTGCACTCTATTTCACGGATACTGAAGGAACAAAGTGGCTTAGTTTCCTCATATTTTTATTTGCCATGCCGTTTTTAGCTATTTCAGGACTGGAACAGTCTGGACTTCTATTAAAAATGTATGATATTCGAGAAGGGAAAAAGTATGCGGGAATTGTTAGCTCCGGTGGAACTGTTTCTTCTATTGTTGGTTATTTATCTATCCCACTCTTAATTCCTTTCCTAAAAAGCCGATATGATCTTTTTTTTATCGCTGTTGGTGGAATAGTATTCGCACTTTTTTTTCTACTCAAGATTTATAAAGCATTTAATGTAGAAGAACAAAAAGTTAGTCTAAAGAGGTCAGTTGTAAAAAGTGATATCAGTCTTAGGAGTTTATTAAGACAAAAGTACATTCGCTATATTGCGATCTGTGGGGGGATTTCCATGATGGCTTTTTATTTTGTGGATTATAGTTTTTTAATTAATGCAAAAGCACAGTCGAGGTCGCCTGAAAGTCTTACCGCCGTTATCGCAGGTTTTTTTGCATTTATAAAATCTGCAGAATTAGTTTTATCACTTCTTTCCGGTAGAATTTTTAGAAGTTTTGGTCTTAAAGCAGGTATTATTGTCTTGCCTGCTATTTGTGTTTTTGTTATAATCTGCGCGATTATAGTGCATAGTATTTCAGAAGCTGGGGCCTTTATTTTCACTATATTTTCTCTAAAGTTTCTTGAACGCATTGTAAGCAAAGCGATTGAGGAACCTACCTATAAAAATCTATATCAGCTCCTAAATGCCCAAGATAGGCTTGCTATCCAGGCCAAAATAGAGGGCGGTACAAAACAAATTTTTATTATTTTAGGTGGAGTAATCCTACTCCTGTATAGCCACTTGATGCCCCCTAAATATCTAAAAATAGGGCTGCTTTATATTAGTTTGCCTATATTTTTAGTCTGGTTCTATTCTGCTAAACAGCTGGTCAATTCATTTAAAGAAAAATTACGCGATCTATTAAATCCTGAAAATTTTAATAAAAACGAAGATCATGTTTCCTCTTTCGAGAAAGTTCGTTCCATTTTTTCAAGTGAGCAAGTTGGCGCTGCAGGAGATGTAATATTAAATTTGTTAAGTTATAAAATCAAATTGCCAACTGAGCAAAAAACGACAATAACGAAACCTAAGAAATTTGAGGTTTATGATTTGAATGTATGGGAGCCACTTTGGACAAATGTGCTGCCAATGACAGAGCACTCCATGTTGGAGTTTCAATTATGTCAGCCCCTCCTTATAATTCCGCCTAAAGAACCATTAACAGAGTCTATTGAACTGAGAAAGACGGAGTATCTTGATGAGAAAGAAATTTTTCATTTGGCCTTGTCCTCGAGCCAACCGAATGCAAGTACCATAAAGGACTTGGGTAAAAAGCTCGATGATTTAAAACAGGATCACGAAAAAAAATTGGTTTTAACTATTCTTGAAAAATCTAATGAACCTCTTTCTTCTGAAATTTTACTGAACCATCTGGGTTACCCCGATTACTTTATTCGAACACATATTTTTAAAACGCTTGAAAACAAAAACTTTAAATACACCCAAAAAGAAGATGTTTTTTATAGAACTGCCCTTGAATCTACACTTTCTGACTTCACTTACATCATTTCTGCTTTAAGTGGTATTCCAAACACACCCGATTTTTCTGACCTAATTAACGCACTCTTAGAGGAGGAAAGTTTACTTAAAAACAGGCTTCTTTCTATTTTAACCTGGAAATATGATAAAGCCTCGATAAGGGTAATCAGAGAAAATATAGTGTCAGGCAATTCAGATTATAAAAACACTAACAATATTCTGGCATTAGAATTAATTGATAACTTGGTTGAAAGTGAAATAAAATCAAGAATCATGACAGTATTTGAGAGCGGCTCATATCTCAGGCGCCTGTCAGACCTAAATAAATGGTATAACTTCAGCTCATTAACTATTAAAGAAACCTTAGTAAGTCTTTTATATTACGATTATACCAAAATTGGAACATGGACAAAAGCATGTGCTCTAAAAATAATGCTCAGCGATAAAAATAAAGAGTACAAACAAGTTATTTCCGGTTTTACTTATCATCCGAATTCACTGCTATGTTCACTTGCCAATGAATACAGCGAAATAATAAATGGGAATACAATCCATCCTTTTTTGCAAAAAGAAGGAGGGTTTTCAAAAAATAATTCTAGAAATAAACCCGGTAATTTAAAGGGGACAGAAATATATAAGTGCATCAAAATATTGAAGACAAATGTATTTTTCAAGGAAACCTCTTTCAATGATTTGATCAAATTCTCGTCCTCTATCGAATTGAAAAATTACGCTGGTGCACAAGAACTAGCTGGTACAGGGAATCCAAAGAATAAACCTTTTTTTATCTTTAGCGGAAATGTTATTCTGGAATTCAATCGGAATTGTCCGCACGAAATATTTTCAAAGCAGTACATCATTCCTTCAATGTTTAACGAAAAGGATTTATCTAAAGTTCTCGCCCGTTCGCAGACTTCTTTGTACGAATTCTCGCCTACGCATCTCGCCGAACTTATTTTCACTTCTGATTCAATGCTGAAGGAGGTAATGAGAAATGAAAATTAAATGAGGATTGTATTTATTTGTTTCTCCCTACACGGATCGGCATTTTCCAAATAATTTCTTTTTTCGTTTCTGGACTTCCCCAAGCAGCGAGTAATTCTTCGTAAATTACTTCAACTGGGCTGGATTCTTTTTCCTTCATGTAAAACTGAACTGCCGACCAGGTATACATGTGTTCGATGTACTCCTCAAGACTCATTCTTTTTTGAATGACAAAATCTGGTGTAGTAATTTCTTCAAAAGGGAAAGGAATCGTTCTATACCCTTCATGAATGAATCTTATTTCAGGTTTCCAGAAAGCCTTCAATGTTTTTTCCGTAAAGTTTTTTAAAATAAGATCAATCTCTAAGGAAATTGTGGGCAAAAAATAAGCCCAAGCTGCTATAATACCGCCTTTTTTTAACACGCGTTTGACTTCCGTATAAAATAAGTCAAAATCAAACCAATGCAATGCAATCCCAATAGTGACAATATCCACAGACCCATCAGAAAGTGTGGAACTCTCAGCGGCCTCAACCAAATATGTGATTTTAGGGCTAGGGCTGCAATTTGCAATTTGCTCGGGACTTGGATCTGTCGCGACTATTTTTGTGTAGTTTTCTTGCAATCCAAGAGCCGCTTGACCATTGCCGGTGCCGCAATCCCAAGCTAGTTCATGTTCATTTGTTAAAGATGATAAGTACGTGAACAGTTCAGGGGGATAGCGCAAGCGGCCATTGGCATAAGTTTTTGAAAATCGGGAAAAGTGATCTTTAAAATTTGACATCGTCTTAGGCAAGAAAACTCGATTTCTCGTTTATTCTGAGTTTGTAGAGGACCAAATTAGCGATATTTTCTCACACTAGTTCAAGCGCAGAAAGACAGCTTCTAAACAGGTTAATGAAGCAGAGGTTGAGGATAATGAAGTAATTCGATCAGCGCCCCGCTTTTGGGTCCTCATTGGGTAAATGCTGGCAGCCTTCATACATGATATCTGCCATGACTTCGCTTGCCTCATTTTAATCTGAGTGCGGTAGATTAATGTGCACAGAGCGACTGGTGAAATCAAGGATGGCGGATCCGAACAGCTGATTGTGTTTTTGGACCTGTCACAGTTTATTAGCGAAATTTAATGCCTAGTCTTCAAAAAAAAAGGGACTGTCCACCGCGGACAGTCCCTTTTTTAATTTGACGTTTTACTATTCAGTAATAATTAACGGCTTAGTAAACTTCCCTTCTGCGCTTTCACCCACAATGAAGTAGATGCCCGCTGAAAGGCCCTGCAATTCTGCAGTACGACCGTTCGCTATATTCAATTCCGCAGTTCTGATCACTTGTCCGAGTTCATTGACAACCGAGATAAAATAATCAGCGGCTGCTTTCAGATAAACCTGACCATTTGATGGGTTCGGATAAATTGAAACCAATCCTTTCGTTTGGTCCATCTCATTGATGCCAAAACATAAGGAGGTCCTCACCTGAACAGTTGCAGTGCCAATACAGCCATTCTGATCAGTTCCTGTAACGGTATAATTCGTATTGCTGTTCAGTGTAACAGGAATAACGGACCCAGAAGCGCCTGTGTTCAAGGTGTAGGTAGTCGCTCCTCCGTTATTGATGTCAGTTGTTTCGCCACGGCAGATTTGAGTTCTCGATGCCACTGCTGTAACTGTCGGATTCTGGTAGATGGTCACAGCGACCGAACTTGAACTCACACAGCTGACGTTATTGGAGCTGGAAGTTGCCGAAACCGGGTAAACTGTTGGCCCTGTTGGAGCAACCGTAATCTGTGAAAATGGTTGGTTTCCATTCCAAGTATAAGTATTAGCGCCACTTGCAATGAGTGTCACACTGCCACCGAGACAACTGCTGGTCGGACTATTAACCGCAAACGTTGGCAGGAAGACCGATACTAGAATAGTTTGACTTGCTGAACAGGTCACGTTGTTGGTCGCAAAAACAGTATAAATTGTGCTTGCTAGGGGATTAACGGTGACAACAGGGACGGTTAATCCATTGGCATTAGCATCCCAGGTGTAAGTCATTGGCGGAGAAGATCCTTGCACAGCGTTCACCGTTAACTGTGATGGTGCGCCGGTGCATACCAGGGTCTTGGTGGTACTGATGTTGAGCGTCGGCGTCGTTCTCACGACAACTACCTGTGAAATAGCAGTTGTACAGCTAAATGCATTACCGCCTATGAAAGAATACAAGGTTGAGCTAGTTGGCGTTTCTGCTATGGTCGCTGAATTGGTATTAGAGACAATGCCTGCGGTCGTCCATGTATAGCCTTGCGCACCGCTCGCTACTAGCGAAACGTTTTCACCAAAGCAGATATTGGTGCTGGTTGCCGCAATACTGACTGTTGGATTTGGATTTGTCGCGACTGCAACCGTAGCAGTGTTCACGCAGGTGCCATCGGAGGCAGCAACTGTATAAATAGTGTTTGCAGATGGTGTAAAAACTGGTGATGCACCTGTGGTGGTATTCGTTCCATTTGTCCAAGTATACGTGAGGGCACCGCCACCGGTAAGGGAAGTAGGTCTGTTAGCACATACTATCGTTGGAGTAGCAATAGCGAAAACTGAAGGCAACTGATTAACCGTTAGGGTCAGTGTCTGAAGATCCACACAGTTAGCATTTGCTTTAGTTAACGTATAAACAGTGGTGGCTAAGGGCGAAACAGTAATTGTTTGTGCACTCAATATTCCGGCAGTACTGGTCCACGTGTAGCCAGTGGCACCACTGGAGGTAAGTTGAGCAGAAGAACCAATGCATATAAGCGGCGGACTAGCAAGTGGCGGCGCCAAAGGCGTGGTTACCACTGTTACTCCAGCTACTGCACTATTTGAACAGCCCAAGGCACTCAGGCCGACAACAGTGTACACGGCTGTACTCGTCGGGAAAAAATTTGTCGCATGGGGAAAGCCACCAGTAATGGAATAACTTACGGCATTTCCAATCCCAGTAACACTCACGGGGTTACCCGAACAGATACTTGGTTGACTCACAACGGCCGTTAGGCTTGGCGTCGGCAGAATAGAGACAATTGCGGCAGCACTTGCTGTACCACACGCGTTGCCCGCCAAAACGACGTAAGTAGTTGTACTGACTGGCGCAAAAGCGGTACCGTTGATAACTGAATTTGTCCAGGAATAGGAAGTGGCACCGTTTGCAGTCAGTGCCACGGTATTTCCAGGACAAATACCACTGCTGGCAGAGGCTGTATTTGCGATACTTAAAGAAGGAACACCGTTATTCACGAAGACCGTATATGTTGAAGAAGCACTACAGTTGAGGGAACTTGTACCAGCTACGGTATAAACAGTTGTCACACTTGGGCTGACAACGATAACAGAAGAGGTTGTATTACCTGTGCTCCAGTTAAAATTACTAACAGCACTGGTGGTTAAAGTGAGGGAGTTGGGTGCGCAAATCGCATTGTTCGTGTTGACACCACTCGCTGTCATGTTAATATTACAAAGTTCGCGTAGAATAACGAGTCCGTTTCCTGCCGCGTTGGGATTGTTTAAAAATCCTGGCTGGCCAAATTGGACCGTTGTACCGCTGGTAACGCCGCCAATGTATCCAGAGCCGCCACCACCGGCGACACCTGCATTTGTCGTTTGTACACCACCAGCTCCACCTGCATATCCGCCGCCGCCGCCGCCGGCGCTACCTGTTGAACCACCTGCCGATGGTCCTGCTGTGCCACCGTAGCTACCGCCAACGCCAGGTTGTCCGATTGAGGCGCCAGCACTACTGCCGCCGCCGCCGCCGCCGCTCGCTAATCCATTCGCAGTCGCAACCGTCGCAACGCCACCAGTTGCTCCATTTGCACCAGCACCGCCACCACCGGGAGTGAGAAGTCCTGAACTGATGATAATGCTGCCGTTTTGCGCGAGAACCGCCCCTCCGTTACCACCTGGGGCAACGGACGAACTAATAAGACTGGAGCCATAATAGGCTGCGCCGCCACCACCACCAGCAACAATAATTCGGTTGCCAGCTGCAGTGCCGCCAAGACGAACATCGGATGCGCCACCGCCACCGCCACCTGAACGACCGACAGCAGCACCGCCACCTCCGCCATTCCAGCCGCCTGCACCTGCTGATGC
>CALPON020000130.1 GCA_943325195.2 Sphingobacterium thalpophilum
AGCTTTCAGCGGGAAGAATACAACCGGGGAATGGACGACAGACTCGACGAGTTCATGCATTACCTCAATATCTGATTTTTTCCTGCTTCAAACACTTTTTTACGAGACCGCGAGTTTCTGGCGTTTCAATCACAGCGGACGCTACGTGCTGTGCAGTATTGGAAAGCAATAGATTAAAAATAGGAGGGTTTTTTTTGTAAAGCCTGAAACGTCGAAGAAAAACTCTATCGTCGACCTACTGGACCTTCTCTGCCCATTCGCTGGGACTCAGCGCGTCTTCCACCTTAAATGCTCCAATTCGGGTCCGTCTTAAAGCCGACAGATGCGCACCGCTCTGTAAAGCGAGTCCGAAATCACGCGCGATACTGCGAATGTAGGTGCCTTTGGAACAAACAATTTTAAAGTCAACTTCCGGCAAGGCAATGCGTGTGACCGTAAACTCACTGATGTTTATTTCCCGTGAAGAAAGCACATGATCTGATCCCGCCCTTGCCAGTTCATACGCTCTTTTTCCATCCACCATCACTGCACTGAAAAGGGGCGGAACCTGCTGCTGAACACCCACAAAGCTTTCTGCTGCGGAGCGTATCAAATCTTCGGTGATGTGTTCGGTCGGAAAAAATAAATCAGCGGGTTTCTCTAAATCAAAACACGGGGTTGTTGCTCCTAACACAAACGTACCGGTGTATTCTTTTTCCAATCCCATCAAGTCATTAATGGTCTTGGTTTTTTTTCCGGTGCAGACAATTAATAATCCCGTCGCTAAGGGATCGAGGGTACCGGCATGACCGATCTTCGGTTTTACTTTTTGTCCCTCTACCACCAATGATGGATGGTACTTAATGGCATGCTTTAATTTATTGACGGCCTGAAAGCTGCTCCAGGTGGCGGGTTTATCGACTAAGAGAATTTCTCCTTTGTAAAAATCAAAAGCCATCCGGTGAATCAGAAAACTTCTTTCGCTACCGCTTTGGTCGCTTCTGATGAACCCATGGTGTAGAAGTGAAGACAAGGAACATTGGCCTTCACCAGTTCTTTACTTTGCTGAATGCACCATTTGATGCCGGCTTCACGAATAGCCTTGTCATCTTTACACTTCTCCAACTCTTCGTAAAAAGGTTGTGGAATATCAATGTGAAAAATCTTGGGCAAAGTTGTAATCTGTTTTTTGCTGCTTAAGATTTTTAGACCCGGAATAATGGGAATCGTAATGCCATTCTTACGGCAGAGATCCACAAACTCAAAATACTTTTGATTATCAAAAAACATTTGGGTCACAACGTATTCCGCACCTGCATCCACTTTGGCTTTCAGGTACTTCATATCACTCACCATGTTCGGCGCTTCAAAATGTTTTTCAGGATAGCCCGCAATGCCAATACAAAAATCGGTCGGAGCTGCTTCTTTCATTTCTTCATCCAAGTAGTGGCCCTGATTCATGTCACTGATCTGTTTCACGAGATCAAGCCCAAAGGCATGTCCACCCGGCTCCGGCACAAACGCTGGCTCTGTTTTAATACTATCACCACGTAATGCCAGCACATTGTCAATGCCAAGAAACTGCAGGTCAATGAGTGCATTTTCGGTTTCTTCACGTGAGAAGCCACCACAAATAATGTGTGGTACGGCTTCCACATCGTACTTATTTACGATGGCAGCACAGATCCCCACAGTTCCGGGACGCTTACGAATGCTAACCTTCTCTAGATAACCGCCTTCACGTTTTTTATAAATATATTCCTCGCGGTGATAGGTCACATCCACAAAGGCCGGCTTAAACTCCATCAAGGGATCAATGCCGTCATAAATGCTTTGAATGCTTTTTCCTTTCAATGGTGGAAGGATCTCAATCGAAAAAAGAGTGGATTGGCTTTCCCGAAGTTTTTGCGTTAATTTCATACAGGCGTGACCGGCGTTTTGACGAATTTAATTTAATGGATAGCTATAATGTTTTTTATTTCAGGGACTGCATGGCGAATCGTTTCCTCAATCCCTGCCTTGATGGTCATCTGACTCATGTTGCAAGTCTTGCAAGCCCCCTTCATTTCAATTTTCAGATCCTGGTCCTGTGTTATTTCAATTACTTCCACATTCCCTCCATCAGCCGCTAGATAAGGACGGATGCTGTCTAGGGCGTCTTCAACGCGTTTATATAAGTTCTCAATAATCATTCTAGGGTCAAAGATACGAGTTAAGGACTAGCTGACCAAAGAAGAAAGGAGGAGGGGAACCTTCTTTAAATTTGTTTGGCAGATAAAATTTGAAGTACTTTGGGGATTATGGAGGAAGAGAATCTGATTTTTGGGACCCGCGCGGTCATTGAAGCACTGGATGCAGGGAAAGATATTGAAAAAATTCTCGTGCAAAAGGGCCTGTCCAACGAGTTGTATAGCCAGCTGCGAAAGGCCTTGCATGGCAATACGGTCCCCATTCAATTTGTTCCTCCTGAAAAACTGCGCCGCATCACTGATAAGAATCACCAAGGCGTGGTGGCTTACCTGACCGAGATTACCTATTACGAGACAGCGGAATTACTAACCAACGTCTTCGAAAAAGGCCGGACGCCTCTGGTGCTGGTGCTGGACAGGGTGACGGATGTCCGTAATTTCGGAGCTGTGGCCCGCAGTGCGGAATGTGCAGGGGTTGATTTTATTATTATTCCCAGCCGTGGGGCAGCACAGATCAATGGCGATGCCATCAAGACCAGTGCCGGCGCGCTTCATCGCATTAAGGTCTGCCGTGAAGATAATTTAAAAAACACCCTGGATTATTTGAGTGAGGCGGGACTGCAGATTGTGGCCTGTCACGAAAAGACTGATAAATTAATTTATGATGCAGATTTCTCTCAGCCCACCGTGGTCATCATGGGGAGCGAGGAAAATGGTATCAGTAATGAATACCTCAAACGCAGCGATCTGCAGGTGAAGATTCCCATGCCGGGAGCGATTGCCTCGCTCAATGTGTCTGTGGCCACTGGCATCGTCTTGTTTGAGGCGGTGAAGCAGAGGCTAAAGTAGAATAAACTAATAATTAGGGCATTCTTCCGGATACTTTACTGGCAGCTTTGCTTATCCAGCATCCTGGAGTACACGCAAAGGACCTTGTGCTGCTTGCAGAAGGGGAAAAGGATTAAGCAAGGGACTGCCGATAAGAAACCTTCCTGCCTCAGGTTTTCCTCAAAAACTTCCTCATCGCCTTCGCTACCGGTTTCGGGGATTCGAGAAATCCGAAGTGACCATCGTGTTCGAGATACAGCACGGTCGCTTGTTTCATGAGTTGTGATTGTTCGAGTAATTGTTCCGCGGGTAGCACGTTGTCGTGTTCCCCAATCACCATCATAACAGGGTACTGCACCATGCCCAGAATAATGTCTCGGGCTGGACGATCACGCATGCCCAGCAAAGCCGCTACAATGCCCTGCTGACTGGTCTTGCAGGCAATGCCATAGGCAAAGGCAATTTCGTCATGCAGATATTTCAGATTTTTTTTGGCAAATAAATTGCGGATGGTGGTTTTTGTATAAACGTTTTTATTGGCCTTCACGATGTTAATGGCGCGGAGACGGTCTGTTTTCTTTTCTTCCGAATCGGGATACGCAGTGCTGTGAAATAAACAAAAGCCTTTCAGATTATCGGGAAACAAATCCGCAAATGCCAGGCATACATACCCGCCCATACTATGGCCAATCATCACATATTTTTTCAGACGTAACTGATCCATCACCGCCTTCACCGCCTTGGCCATCCGGTCCATGCTGTGGACGTAACCGATGCATTCACTTTGACCATGTCCCGGTAAATCAATCGCAATGACACGGTAAGAGCGACTCAGATCCTCTATTAGCCATTGCCAAATCGCTGCCGATCCCAGAAAACCATGCAAAAGCACGACTGCTCGGCCTTTCCCTTGGTCGGTAAAATAAATCTCTGCATTTCGATATCGCACTGACTTTTGCATCTTCAGATCCAAATTTATCGATTATTTACTGATGGGGCAGAGCGCGAGTAGAGAAATATAAATAGCTTGAAAACCAGGGAAGGCACTTCAAGTTAATTCTGGTTGCACCTTTATAAAAGATGCAGACCCTCTTGTTTTCCCTCATGAAAAACGGCATTGTTATCATGTCGAGCTCAGTCCGAAATAAAAAACGAAGTCTTTTTTTCATTATCTCCTTTCTGCACAGCGCCTTCTGTGATAAGAAGCAGAAAAAAAATAGACAGGTTGATCTTGGATTATTCTGAGCCACAGGGACTTGTATTTCTTTCGCAGGAAAGAAGAGAATTCAATTGGGAACAGGGACACGCATCCCCGAAAAACACGGCCACCTTGCTCAAAATTCACACTTTTTAATGATCACCCAGCTGATTTTCTGCCTCTACCCTATTTAGGGTATTTAAAAGACCCCTGAAAGTCCGTAACTTTAGAGAGTAGAAACATGATCTCATTAGCTGATTTAAAAACAGGACAAAAAGCATTCATTCGCTCTTTCGCAAATGATGCCCTCGGTTCACGTCTTCTGGAAATGGGCTGTCTGCCAGGTGAAAGCCTCAGCATCAGTCGCACTGCGCCTCTTGGCTGTCCCCTCGCGATTCATATCGCCGGTTACGAGCTGAGTTTGCGTCGTGAAGAAGCAGCCTCGATCTTCGTGGAGGTCATCGCTTAATCTTGTCCTCCCCCCAAAATAAACGTCTTAAAATGGCCCTGCTGGGCAATCCTAATGCCGGAAAATCCAGCCTTTTTAACGGACTTACCGGCTTGCACCAAAAAACAGGAAATTATGCGGGTGTCACCGTGGACCGGTCGCAAGGAACCGCTACTTTTTCACATCAAGAGATTGACTACGAGGTTCGCGTGGTCGATTTGCCAGGTATCTACAGCCTCTATCCCAAATCGGCCGATGAATGGATTGCTTGCAGAACTTTGCTCGAGCCAACCGAAGAACTGGACCTGATTGTTATAGTCGCGGACGCCACTAATCTGAAACGAAGTCTGCTGCTGGTCACCCAGCTCATTGATTTGAAATTTAAAACCGTGCTCGCACTCAGTATGAGTGACGAAGCCCAGGCACAACATATTAAAATTGACATCAAAGGTCTGGAAGAAACCCTCGGTGTGCCCATTGTGCCCGTCGATTCCAGGCATCAGATGGGTTTTGATGAACTCCGTGAGGCCATTGTCAATGCTAAAGTAAGCGATAGTTTTTTTCATGATCTCCAGAAAGCGGGACAATACGGCGTTTCAGACTACCGCCAATTTATAAAGACCGCTATCGATCATCCTGAAGGGCTAATCAAAGAGCTCGAAGATGGCGATAAAATTTACCGCTTCAACACCATCAATTACATGATGGCGCGTTTCGTGAAGAGTCCCGCCCAACTGAGTCGCAAAGAAACCACTTCAAAAATTGACGCTGTCACCACACACCGCATCTTCGGTTATGTCGTTTTATTATTGGTTTTGTTTCTAGTCTTTCAGTTTATCTTTTTCATCTCGGAAACACCCATGGACTGGATCGAGAGGGCCTTTCTTCATCTCGGCGCTCTGGTGCAGCACACCCTTCCTCCAGGTCAGTTGAATGATTTATTGGTGAATGGTCTAATTGCAGGGGTCAGCGGGGTGCTGATGTTTGTCCCGCAGATTGCCTTTTTATTTTTATTCATCGGTTTCCTCGAAGACAGTGGTTACATGGCCCGGGCCAGCTTTATTATGGATAAGGTGATGCGGCGCTTCGGCCTCAATGGTAAATCCGTGATTCCCCTCATCAGCGGTACTGCCTGCGCAGTGCCTTCTATCATGGCCACCCGTTCCATCAGTAATCTTAAAGAACGCCTCATTACTATTTTTGTTCTTCCGCTGATCAGCTGCTCAGCGCGATTGCCAGTCTATACCTTGCTCATCGCTGTCCTATATCCTGATCAGAAATTTCTGGGCATTTTCAATGCAAAAGGACTGGTGCTGTTTCTCCTGTATTTACTTGGCTTTGCGGTCACCCTGCTGACTGCTTTTGTGCTAAGCAAGGTGATTAAAATTAAGGAGACTTCTTTTTTTGTGATGGAACTGCCCGTTTACCGCTGGCCACAGCCGCGAAACATCGGCATCATGGTCATTAATAAAGTGAAGGTCTTTGTGCGAGAAGCGGGAACCATCATTCTCGCCATCTCTGTCGTCCTCTGGTTTCTGAGCACCCATGGCAGCTCGGCCGCTTATAAAAAATACGACCAATCCTATGCCCTGCTGTCCGCCGCGCCGGTGAAGGATTCTACTTTGAAGCAGACGGAAGCCCTGCGACTTGAAAATTCCTATATCGGTCGACTCGGCCATTTTATCGAGCCGGTGATTCGCCCAATGGGCTTTGACTGGAAAATCGGCATTGCCCTCATTACATCTTTTGCTGCAAGGGAAGTGTTTGTGGGCACCATGGCCACAATATACCAGTCGGGTGGGGACGCTAATGAAGAAGGGATTCGCCAAAAACTACAGAATGAAACCCGAGCCGATGGTTCTCCCCAATACTCGCGCGCTGTCTGCTGGTCACTCCTGCTTTTCTATGCCTTTGCCATGCAGTGCATCAGTACCATGGCCGTGGTGAAACGGGAAACAAAAAGTTGGCGCTGGGTGTTTATTCAATTAGTGTTTATGTCAGGACTCGCCTTCCTTTCCGCTACTGCCGCTTATCACATTCTCAGCTGAGGATTTGGACCTTTGCTGAATTAAATCCATTTTTACTATCTGAAATTATGATCGTGAACACCTCCAACTTTCCTCTTATTGTCGGTTTGACTTTAATTGCCGCCTGCACACCGGCTAAAAAAACTACCGAAACGCCTGTCGCTGCTGCAGTCGTAACAGTCGATACCACCAAAACAGAGCGCCTTCCGGCCAAGGCAGCCATCTATCGTGGCAGTAATTCACGAACAAATGATCTCCTGCACACCCGACTGGAAGTGTCTTTTGACTGGAACAAGTGTCGGATGAAGGGAAAAGCGAATTTACTCCTCAAACCTTATTTCGCTCCGGTGTCCGTCTTGTATCTGAATGCAAGGGGAATGGACATCCTGAAGCTGGAAGTCCGCGCCATCCAAACTGAGAAAATTCAGAAAAAAACAGGAAATAAAATAACGGAGCAAATAGCCGAAACCCGCAGTGTGAGCAGTACGAGCTATGTGTATGAAAACGACTCCCTGAAAATAAATCTAGGCAGAACCTTCAATGCTTCCGAAAACTACGAAGTCTATATCGAATACACAGCCAAACCTAACGAATTAAAACATGTCGGTGGAAGTGATGCGATTTCTGAGGACAAAGGTTTGTACTTTATCAATCCCACTGGTGAACATCCTTACAAAATGCCTCAAATCTGGACACAGGGCGAGACGCAGGCCAACTCCGTCTGGTTTCCTACCATTGATAGTCCGAACGAACGCATGACGCAGGAGATTTACATCACAGTGGATGATAAGTTTACTACCCTCAGCAATGGGCTGCTCATCTCTTCGAAAAAATTTGCCGACAACACGCGAACCGATTACTGGAAACTAGATGAGCCGCATGCTCCTTATTTGGCGATGATGGCAGTGGGGACGTTTAAAAAAGTAAATGGAGAAGCTTGGAATGGAAAAGAAATTTCCTATTA
>CALPON020000131.1 GCA_943325195.2 Sphingobacterium thalpophilum
TCATCGCTGCCCATAACTCCCATTTGTTTCATTTTGGAAAGGAAGGCCTCTTTTTTCTTTTTATTAGTGGCATCGAAACGGTAAGAAGGTCCTTTTTCAATCTCCATTTTTTTACTCTTTGGTTTTAACTCGTTAAGCTCTTTATTCCAGCTATCATTACTGCTGTAAGCCAGCATCGTACCACGGTTAAATGTAAAGTAGTACCAGGTATTGGGGTCCGCCTCTAGATATAAATCAAACTGATCGCCGCCTTTCACTTTTTTAATCTGCATAATGGAATTGCTATTCAGGTATCTGAAGATCTCAGTTTTTAGAATATTCCCAATACCAATATTTCCACTCGAGAGATAAGCTTTAGCAGTCGTATTATAGGAGAGTTTGACATCATTAAGCACGATGCTTTTTTCTAATTCCGCAGGAAACTTTTTATAGTTACCGTATAAGTTAAGGTCTGATAGCGCCTTATCTCCTTTTTCTTTTCCGAGTAATTCAATGAGGCCGTGGTTAAATAAATCACCTTCAAACGAGGTCGCTTCCAGCGCACCGCCTGAAAGTTCTAGGTCTTTGGCCATTTTTTTCATCAGGCCCTCATCAAAAAAGAAATCGAGTACCATCATCAGGTTAAAGGAGAGGCTGTCCTTTAATGGATTGCAGGCAGCATTTCCCACTGAGCGGATTTTAAACTGTCCCAGATCACTACTGATGTTATAAGCGCCTTCAGTATTGATGAGGCAGTTCTCGGTATTAATGCTGACGTAATTGCCAGGCAGACTCATCTCCTGTAGTTTGGCATCGTTTGAAATCTCGTACTGTTTGTTTTCCTTGTCATAAGTAAGGGAGCCATAAGCCTGAATGACTTCGCGTGCGCTTCGGCTGGGCTGCAAAGTCATAAAAGACGGGTACACTGAATTAGAGTCTGGATTAAAGAAAATACCGGTTCCCACCGCTTCTCCTGTCATGGAGACTGCTTTTTCCGGAATAGGAATTTGTATATCACGCGGGTTTATTTCACCTCTGAACTTTAGGTATGATTTACCAATACTATTACAATTGTGCACAATTCGTGTACCGCCATCAAAAATTAGGAATTCACTGGATGCACGCAGAGATACCCGTCCCGCAAAACTAAAATAATCATTGAATTTAAAATTATCACGTTCAGGAATTGCCCCTTCTGAGATGGTTTGCCCCGCGGTGTCTGGTGTAATTTTCTGGAAGAAGATCAGGTACGGTTTATCATTCTCATCGATGTATTGGTATTCACCTGATGCGAGAAAGCTGCGTCGGCCGAAAATCTGCGCCGTCACATTGCGGATTGTATGATACTTGGTAACGGTATTGGCAATGATGGTTGAATTTTCAAGCGTGTCGAGCACGGCATTTTTAAAAATGGTCACATCACCGTCTTTCGGATAAAGGCGCGCATCGGCCACATTAATGAAGGGAACATTTTTACACTTAATTATATATTTGCGCAGATTGTAGGTCGCACCCGGAGCAAAGAAGCGCAGTGAATCTTGTTTGGGGTGCACACTAATAAATTCAGGACCTTCGAGGTCGAGACCTGCCTCCTCTGGGTCTGCGGCGTCCATTTTTTTCTGAGTATCACCGAGTTCAATCGATTCTGCATCCATGAACCATTTAAAACGGTCCATAAAAGCGATGTACTGATTCTTATCAAATTTCACATATGAACCTTCCCCGTTAGTAATAAAAACGCCTTCGCGTTTATCGAAATTAATATTTGCATTCAGATTCACGGTGCTAAACGTGAAGCCTTCCTCTTCAAAGGCCTTTAGACGAAAGTTAGCCGTATCACTAAGTAATCTACGCCGGGCAAAAAGAATTTTTGTAGAAGTAAGGTTGGCTTTATCAAATTCTACTTTTCCGCTCCCGTTCAGTTCTGTTTTTGTCAGATCAAAGCGCCCTGTAAACGCTACATTTTCCTTGTAAGTGGAGAATGGTTGTTTGGTGTCACGCGCCTGAAGCAAGTCGTCATAAGGCATAAAGTGCATCCGAATATCCTCACCGTGGGCGACGGGAAATTCGGGCGCTTCTTTTTCCTCCACATCAAAATTAGTGGCTAACCCATTTGCGCTGTCGGGAAAAAAAATGAGATCGGGTATTTTTGAAAAACTCGAGCTGAATTTTAAATCTCCGCCTCCATGTAATCCTTGGTTACTTAAACGAATTTCTTTATCAAAGTTGGCTTTTCCTTTATAGAGGGGAAAGCCGCCGGGAGGGGTTTGTCGCACAAAGCCAAGGGAGTAATCTGCCTGAAGCGAAAGGGTTTCTTTAAATGCGGGAAAGATATCGGCAGAAGAGAAGGTGCCTTCAAAACGTAGACGTGAATTACGAAAGTTGTCCAAACTATCAATTAGGAAAGTATCAAGTTTAAAATAAAAGTTATCGCGATTGTAAACACCCTTGTAGGTTTTTCGTTTATCGTAATAGGCATACGACTCTTTAAAGCTCTGGAAACTCGGAAAGGTGGGCGCTTTGCCCCAGCCACTTTTATTTTTTGGCGCATCAATGCGCAATGCACCGTTTACATTTTCAATTAGAGTCTGTACTTTGCGGTAGGGATAATTGCCATTGATGTCCGGCTCCCTTGATTCAACATAAATCTTAATGGAGTCAATGGTTTTCATGTTGATCTTGAACTGATCATAATCGAACACAAAGTCTTTTCCCACAAATTCGAATTTACCGGATGCTACCGTACCACTAAAATCCATGCGCCGATTTTTCTTCAACACAATATCTTGACGGTATGGAAAAAGGAATACTTTTTGAGTATCACTTAACAACACGCTCTTCACGCCATGCACTTGGATGTCGTAGTTAAGTAAACTGAGTGTGGCGTTATCCTTACCAGGGGTGACCGAATGCAGGGTGATAATATCGTAATCGTGTTTATGTTTGGCATTATCGGCATAGTCGAAGAGCCGCTGGCGGACGGTGATGAGGTCACTTTCTGGATTGTAATAAATTAGCCCGTAAATTGCCATTTTAAAAATGATGGGGCGCAAATCGATCGCCATATACTTGATGTATTTTGCAAAATCGACGACGGTGAAGGCCTTGGTCTTATTATTGTTATTATAAAAATCAATCATCCGGTTGATCGGCGAAATACTTTCTCCTTGTTTGATTGATTCTGCTTTGTCGCGGTTGAAGAAGTCGTGGGATTCGAAATACGCTTCTCCTTGAAAATTATTCTGCATAAAATTGAAGGCGACGAGCGGTTCATCAAGTTGCCAGAGAATTTGTTCAAAATACATATCGTACTTGTGATAGGTATTCATAAAAGGAGTTTTCTGTAAACCGTCCTCCCCGCGGATAATCGTCACTAGCCGTTTATCAACCTGATAGGTGAAACTAAGACCCGGGTGATAAATTGAATCTTTATCTAGAAAAAATTTAATGATACCAGGATTCGCAGCAATTTTATCTTTACTCATTCCAAAAGCTCGGGCACTGACTTCTAGGAACTTCTCGCCGTCATTCTTAAAGATGATTCGTGCGGGATTGGACGGACTGCCCGAGCCTATAAACTTTGCGGCACGCATGCCGAAGCCGCCGTCAAAGTCGACATCCGGATAAATATCTTTTACAACCAGACGCTTGCTGTAGGAGTCAAAACGGGGATAAGAGGGTTCACCATTCTCGGTTATGATGCGGTCCGTCACCTTTCCAAGTTGTGGTTTTTCAAAATATTGTTTACCGGTAAAAGTCGCACTGTCACTGATATAATTGCCTGTTTTGCAATCAATGGTGTAGTTCTTCAGCAGCGCATACACAGATTCATCGAGCCCACAGCGCGCCCAGCTTACCTTTCCACCTTTGCCGACAAATTTACCCGAGGTAGGATAAAATACACCATTGGTTTGTTCAATCGCAATACTGTCGCCGCGCGGGTTAGCGCCAATGAGAACAATCTCATCAAATAGCACACGGGGGATGCTATCATATTCAAATGTAAAGGTGGATTCAAGACTATAATAGGAATAAGAAGGCGTTTTGTAGAAAACATTGTTTTTAAAAATATTCTCACTCATTTCAAAAAAATCCTGTGCACCCCGGTTCGATTTTCCCGCTAAGAATTTGTTGACACACTTTTGCCAGTTTACAAAGCTTTCTTCACTGTGTTTGCTTTGGACACTGTTTATAACCGTGTTGAGGTAGCTGTAGAAATAGGGATATGGCTTCATGCGTCGGTTTAGCATCATATTGGCCGTTTCCATTGTTATTTCTTTATAGTAGCCTGCCAGCACGTTTTCACGCCAGAGTTTGTCGAATTGCCGGATGTAATCGCCGGCCTGCTCTTTATTAGCGGAGTTTTCCTGAAAATAGAGCGCCAGATCTTTGGTAAATTTGGTGGAATCCGTCGAAAATTGGGTCATTTTCTGTGCAGTCACTCCGCAGGTAAGAAAAAGAAGAAGGACTGGTAAAAGACGGAAATTCATAGCTGTGGTGTATGCTTAAGAAAATCAAATATAAAAAATGCCGCTTTCATTTTGGGCCCCTCCCTAAAGAATTGGCAAAACTTGGGTAAAATGGCAATGTCTGCCTGCTGCAGGTCTGCGCTTGGCGGCTCAGGGACGGGTATGAAGCTACTAAAGCTAGCGAAAAAGAGGGAGGATTCTCTGAAAAAACCGTATTTTTGCGCTTCAAATTAGCGTATGAGCACAGTAAACTATTCAGAGCAACTGGCCACAGTTGAGACCGCCAAAAATCTCGGATTATTAGCAGAGGAATTTGATCGAATAAAAGAGATTCTGGGACGGACGCCTAATTTCACCGAAGTCTCAATTTTCTCGGTGATGTGGAGTGAACACTGTTCATACAAAAATTCCATCACCTGGCTGAAGACCTTACCTAAAAAAGGCCCGCACATGCTCGCTGAAGCGGGGGAAGAGAATGCGGGGCTGGTGGACATCGGTGAAGGTCTGGCCTGCTGCTTTAAAATTGAATCCCATAACCATCCCAGTGCGTTGGAACCCTATCAGGGTGCTGCAACGGGAGTAGGCGGGATTAATCGCGATATTTTTACCATGGGCGCTCGTCCCATTGCACAACTCAACTCTTTACGTTTTGGTGATATTACTTCTCCTAAAACACAGTGGCTTGTAAAAGGCGTGGTGAAAGGGATTGGGGACTATGGTAATGCCTTCGGCATCCCAACCGTTGGAGGAGAAGTGTTTTTTGATGAGTGTTACAATGTGAACCCCCTGGTAAATGCCATGAGTGTTGGGATTGTTAAGATTGGGGAAACGGTTAGTGCGACCTCTTATGGTGTTGGTAATCCGGTTTTCATTGTAGGTTCGTCTACAGGAAAGGATGGAATTGCCGGAGCTGCGTTTGCAAGTAAGGATCTGACGGAAGAATCTTCCAAGGACTTACCGGCCGTGCAGGTGGGCGATCCGTTTCAGGAAAAATTATTATTGGAAGCTACCCTGGAGGTTATCAAAACCGGTGCAGTGATTGGTATGCAGGACATGGGCGCAGCGGGAATTACTTGTTCTACTTCGGAAATGAGTGCCAAGGGTGAGCACGGCATGAATATCTGGCTACATAAAGTACCGACCCGTCAGGCAGGCATGCACCCGTTTGAGATTTTACTTTCTGAATCCCAGGAGCGCATGCTCGTGGTAGTAGAAAAAGGAAAAGAAGACCTTGTAAAGAACGTATTCGATAAATGGGATTTGAATTGCGAGCAGATTGGTGAGGTAACTGCAGGCAATCGTCTGAAATATTATATGTATGATGAACTCGTGGCCGATGTGCCTGCTGGCGATTTAGTGCTTGGCGGCGGCGCCCCTGTTTACGAGCGTGACTACAAAGAGCCAGCTTATTATGCAGAGTCAAAGAAGTTCAGCATCGATTCAGTAAAAGAACCTGCGGACTTAAAAACGGCTATGCAACATTTAGCAAAGCATCCGAACTTAGCGAGCAAACGTTGGATCTACAACCAGTACGATAGCATGGTTGGTACCGTGAACATGAGTACCAACGCAGCAAGTGATGCAGCCATTGTCAACATCAAGGGCAGCAAAAAAGCATTGGCCATGACCGTTGACTGCAATAGCCGGTATGTGAATGCAGATCCGGAAGTGGGCTGTGCGATTGCTGTGAGTGAAGCTGCTCGTAACATCGTCTGCAGTGGCGGTATTCCAAGTGCAGTGACCAATTGTCTCAACTTTGGTAATCCTTATAACCCGGAAGTCTACTGGCAGTTTGTGGGTTCAATCAAAGGGATGAGCAAAGCGTGTTTGAAATTCCAGACCCCGGTGACTGGCGGTAATGTGAGTTTTTATAATCAGAGTAGTTATGAAGGACCCGTGTTCCCTACGCCTACCATTGGTATGATTGGTATTTTAGAGGATAAGGCACATCAAATGACCTTGGGCTTTAAAAACGAAGGGGATGTGATTTATCTCGTTGGCGAAAGTCGCAACGATATTTCTTCTTCTGAGTATTTATATAGTTTCCACAATATAAAAAACACGCCGGCTCCACATTTTAATCTGGAGGAAGAATATCAGGTACAGAAATCGATCACCGCTATTATTCGTGCAGGACTCGTTCAGAGTGTGCATGACTTAAGCGATGGAGGATTATTTATGTCCCTGCTTGAAAGTGCGATGATTAACAACTTAGGCTTTGAGATTAATTCTGTGTCAGGTGTCCGCAAAGATGCCTTCTTATTCGGTGAGGCACAGAGTCGCGTCCTAGTTAGCGTTTCAGCTGCACATGCTGCTGCATTTGAAGCAGAACTAAAAAATCACGGCGTTTCTTTTTCTGCCTTGGGCGGCGTAAAAGGTAGTCATGTAGTCATCGACGGCACAAACTACGGAAGCATTTCAGATTTCAAAACGCCGTATGAGACGGCGATTGAGGGCTACATGAGCTAAAGAGTAGTATGGTTTTTAATTCTTAACTGGAGTCGGAAGCCGATCCCGCTTCTGATTTTAGATAAATTCTGTGTGCTCTACCATCTCTAGTACTTCCAGCAAATCACTGAATGCCGGCAGTGTCACTAATTTTGTACGGGTTTCTTTAAAGTTGGGAATGCCTCTGAAATAATTCGCATAATGATTCCGCATTTCTACCACACCAAGTTTTTCACCTTTCCACTCTACAGATTTCTGTAAATGCGTGCGACAAACTGCGACGCGGTTTTGAATCGTTGGTTTCGGTAGGTGTTCTCCCGTCGCCAAAAAATGCTTAATCTCATTAAAGATCCAGGGATATCCAATAGCGGCACGACCAATCATAATGCCATCTACACCATAGCGGTTCTTGTATTCGAGCACTTTTTCAGGACTATCAATATCTCCATTACCAAAAATAGGAATGTGGATGCGCGGATTATTTTTAACCGCCGCAATGTGACTCCAGTCCGAATGCCCTTTATACATCTGCGCACGGGTGCGGCCATGAATGCTTAAAGCTTTGATGCCGACATCCTGCAGACGCTCCGCGACTTCCATGATATTAATGGACGATTCATCCCAACCTAAGCGGGTCTTGACGGTTACCGGCAAAGAAGTACTCTTTACTACCGCTTTTGTCAGACGAACCATCAGGTCAATATCTTTTAA
>CALPON020000132.1 GCA_943325195.2 Sphingobacterium thalpophilum
ACTCCCTCAATTCACCGGGATTTGACGTGAACCTGCAGCTTTATGATGTGGATGAGGAAGATTCGGCCCGGGCCGCGGAAATCAGTAATGATCCGGGGTTCCGTCAACTGGACATGGTCTTTGGTCCGCTCCATGCCAACACGTTTAAAATCGTGAGCAAACGTGCCAAAGAAATTGGAATTCCAGTCATCTCTCCCACCACCCAGCAAAATAAAATCCTTTACAACAACCTGTATATTTCCAAGACGAGCCCTTCGCAATTTACACTCATGGAAAGTCTGGCCGATTACCTCATCGATAGTCTGATAAAAAATAATGCGAACATTATTCTGATGACCTTAAATGAGCGGGATCGCAAAGAACTCTCCTTCGTAACTGCCTTTAAAAAACATTACAATGAACGCCAGCGCAGTCTTGGCAAAACCACGCGGGATACCGTCACCTTAGCCAAAGGCATGAACGGTGTAAAACAGCATTACCGCAGCGGCGTAGCGAACTTCATTGTCTGCCTGAGCAGTAACCAAGTATTCTTTACCGATTTCGCCACACAGCTGGCTTTATATGCTGAAAACAAAGACATGACTTTGTGTGGCTGGCAGGCTATTACGGAGGTCGACAACATCGATCAGGCCTACCTCGAAGCCTTGCATTATATTTTTCCTTATCAATACAATCTTAATCACCTCTCTGCTTATAAAAGTCTGACTGAAGAGTATAAACGTCTCCAGGAAACCACGCCGGGAGAGTATTACTACATTGGTTTTGATATTGCCATGTATTATCTCACTCAGCTGCGGGAGCGGGGGCCAGACTTCGTGCACCAGCTCGATAAGTTACCGATGGAAACTAATTACATGCGATTCCGCTTTACACGTCCTGATCGGCAGACCGGTTTTGATAACCGTGGACTCTTTATTTTTAAATACAAGAATTACCAGATCAGCAGTACCGGATGGAAGTAAACAGAACTAGCATTAGCGAATTCCTCCTTCAACTGCAGGATCAGATTTGCAGTGCCTTGGAAACTGCAGACGGATCAGCAACATTTAAAGAAGAGAACTGGGAACGTACCGAAGGGGGTGGCGGCAGAACCCGCATCATTCGCGACGGTGCGGTGATTGAAAAAGGTGGGGTCCTCTTCAGCGCAGTGCAAGGTGAAGCACCTGCTTTTTTATTTTCGGAAAAAGAACACAGTGTGGCCTCCGGTCAAAAACAGGGCCAATTTTTTGCCACCGGTGTATCGATTGTGATCCATCCGCAAAGTCCGCTTGTGCCCATCATTCACATGAACATCCGTTATTTTGAAATGGATAATGGCACGCGTTGGCTCGGTGGCGGCATTGATCTGACACCTCATTACATTGTGGAACAAGATGCTACCTTCTTCCACTCCGCTTTAAAAAGCGTGTGTGACCGTCACCATAAAAATTACTATCCCGACTTCAAAAAATGGGCGGATGATTATTTTTACATCGCGCACCGAAAAGAAACCCGTGGCATTGGCGGCATTTTCTTTGACCGCTTGAACAGCAGTGAGGACATGAGCTTCGAAAAGAACCTGGCCTTCTGGAAAGAGGTAGGAGAGACCTTCGCACCCGTGTATACAGAACTCATTCGCCGTCATAAGGACGAAGTTTTTACCGAGAAACAAAAACAATGGCAGCTTCTGCGCCGCGGGCGTTATGTGGAATTTAATCTGGTGTACGATAAAGGCACTAAATTCGGACTCGAAACCAATGGCCGTGTTGAATCAATACTGATGAGTCTACCGAAGCTGGCCGGTTGGGAATATGACTTCCACGCAGAACCCGGCTCGGAAGAAGAGATGACGCTAAAGGGCCTGAGGAAAGACGTGGCTTACGTCAAGTGATACTGATTGACTTGGCTTCAGCCAAATGCTCTGCGGGTCTTGTACTCGGACTACTTCCAGCATCTTTCAAAAGCAATGAGGCTTCCCTTAAGTTCAGGACGAATTCTAACTACAAAAAAACCCAGCTCCTACTTCTTAAATTTGAAAATGATGAGCATCATAAAGATGATGGGCATTGAACTCAAAAATAAGCCGAATAAACCTTTTGGCGTTTTTTCCTGATCAGAAAAATATTTGGCGTTGAGGAAAATATTGAGGATGGCCAAGAGCATGCCGAAGAAGCCCAAACCCACCGAATAATACATCCAGCCAATTCGAGAGATGCCCAGCGTGGCGATGAGTCCTATGATGACGGAGAGGTATCCCGTCCAGATATAAATTTTATTTATCGGCATTATTCGGCATAAAATGTCATGAGACGACGGCGAAGTTTAGATGCATAAGTTTGACTCTGCCAATCGGTATGATTGTTGGTTGAATTGATGCACTTCCCAAATTGCTTGATGCGGTATTTCATTTCTTCCCCAAGCAGGTTAAATAATTCCATGGCTTCATCAAAGTCGGATGCATTGCCGGTAATCCGCGCAAAGTGATCTTCCATACTTTCATCAATGACCACCTGCGGCTTTTTTCCCTTACGGATGGCCATGGCGTAATGATCCCGCACCACAAAGGCCTCTGCACTGCTATTCAGGAAGCGCTCTTTAATCTCCGGTGGCAGATCGTAATCATTGACCAGTTCGTAATCCCATTCATCTTTGTAACGCTGCTCCAGATACATGTGAGGCGCTACAAACACATGGTTCCAATCGATGGGATACTGCCAAAGATTAAAGCGCCGTGAATTATTACCAAGGTCGATGATGTCAAATTTCTTTTTAGTTGGCAACACGCGGCTACCACGACCAATCATCTGATGGTATAGGGTGAGGGACTTGGTCGCGCGGTTCAAAAAAATACTCTCTACTTCGGGCTCATCAAATCCCGTGGTTAAAATACTCACAGAGGTCAGGATACCATCCTTTGTCTTACGAAACCAATCCAGTGTCTCCACCCGCTCCCGATCACTAAAGGTGCTATCGAGGTGGCGGATGGGATAACCCTTGGCTTTGAAGGTCTCGTATACAGCCCGGCTGGTGAGGATACCCGCATTAAAAATCAGACATTTTTTTCCTTTGGAAATTTCTTCGTAGGCCTCCATCAGTTTTCCCTGCATGATGGCCTGGGTATATAATAATTCGTGTGAACCCACGGTAAACTCGCCGTTGTTACCCACACGCAGAGAACTCAAATTGACATCAAAAGTGTAGGTCTGACCTTCACACAAATACCCCTGCTCGATCAGATTACTGATACTCTCGCCCACAATTAATTCGGTGTAGGTCTGATACAGCGGCAACTTCTTATTACTGCTCAATGGCGTTGCGGTCACCCCGAGAATATTGACATCATTAAAATAATGAAAAATCTTACGGAAGGAATTGTTGTGCGCTTCATCGACAATCACCAGACCGATGTCTTCGAGAAACTGATCATTTTCCTGAAGCCGGTTATTCAATGTTTCAACGAGTGCAATAAAACTGTGGTAGGAACTCTGCTGCGGCAGATCTTTAACATCCGAAGTAATCACTTTATTACTAATGCCTGCGGCGTTAAGCACATCAGAGGTCTGCTTCCCCAATTCGATACGGTGAGTCAGAATAAGGACCTTCCTTTTGTAATCGGTAATGTACCGTCTCGCAATTTCGCTGAAGATGATGGTTTTACCACCACCGGTCGGCAATTGAAACAAAAGATTCGCATTCGGAGGTAGCTCCATCAACCGTTTAAAGATGCGGTTGACAGCCTGTTCCTGGTACGGATATAATTTGCGTGTTTCAGCGGTTGCGAGGACGTTTTCCATATAAAAAAAGCAATTGCAAATATACAGCGAAATCAGGGCCTGAGCGGAAAAAGAATCAAAAAATAGGATAAGATTGTGAACATCCCGAAAAACATTTTTCTATACCGGATTGGAATTGTAATTTCACAGATTATGCCGGCCAAACCCTCCCTTTTCCTGTATGCGCTGCTATCGCCGCTGTTGCTTGGATTAGCTTGGTACGGGCACATGGGACTCCTCATCTTTTTCGGTCTGGTACCGCTTTTGCTCATCGAAGAACACTACCGGACAGCAGTGCCGCGCAAAAACGGAACGGGCTTCTTTCTCCTGATTTATTTTAGTTTTTTGGCTTGGAATGTCATCGTGTCTTGGTGGATCGTCAACGCCTCTTTCGGCGGTGCGCTGATGGCCTATCTCAGCAATGCTTTGCTGATGTCCACTGTATTCCTTATCTACAGTCGTCTGCGTCGCCTCTTCAAAAGCGAAAAAGCGGTCTGGCTCCTAATTCCACTTTGGATCAGCTTTGAATACATTCATACCTTGTGGGATATTACATGGACCTGGCTAAGTCTCGGCAATGTCTTCGCTTTCCATACGCAATGGATTCAGTGGTATGAGTACACGGGTGTGACGGGCGGCAGTATCTGGATTCTCATCGTCAATATTTTTTGTTTCCTGATCATTCGTGAAAACAAAGTCCGTTCTCTTAAATCCCGCGCCGTGCTTGTTCTCGCAGCGCTACTGCTGGTTCCCATGCTGTTATCCCGCCTGGTGCTTGGCCTATCACTGCCTCAAAAAGCAAAGGCGGTCAACCTGGTGGTCGTTCAGCCAAACACGGATCCTTACAATGAAAAATTTAATTCGTCTTATGGCGAGCAGTTCTTAAAAATGCTGCAACAGGTTCGTGGAAAAATCACGCCGGCAACCGATTATTTACTATTGCCAGAAACCTTTATTACCGGTTTTAGCAACGACCTCAATGAAGATGAATTAAACACGCTGCCGGAAATACAGCTCTTCCGCGATAGCCTCCTTCATTACTTTCCCAAACTGCGCATTCTCACCGGCGCGAATACCTTTCGTTTTTATTCGGAAAAAGAAAAAGCAAGTGCAACTGCCCGGCTAGAGAAACGCAGCGGTCTGTATTATGATTTTTATAACTCTGCCGTTTTTATTACGGCCAATGAAACGGCCGTATACCATAAATCCAAACTCGTGCCCGGTGTGGAGAAAATGCCTTTTCCTGCCCTCATGAAACCCCTCGAAAATTTTGCAATTAATTTGGGGGGAACCAGCGGAAGTCTTGGTTCACAAGTATACCGCACCGTGTTTAAGGATGGTAGCGGGCCAGGACTTGCGCCGGTCATTTGTTACGAAAGTGTGTATGGCGACTTTATAACGGAGTACATACGGGAGGGTGCTGGCATTATCTGTATTCTGACTAACGATGGCTGGTGGGACGATACGCCGGGATATCGGCAGCATCTAGCCTATGCCAAACTGCGCGCTATCGAGTGCCGCCGCCCAGTTGTCCGCTGCGCTAATACCGGTATCAGTTGTTTTATCGAACCGGATGGAACTATTCTCCGACAATCCGCTTATTGGGAAGCAGCCGTTCTATCGGCTGCCGTGACTCCCGCCACGGTCTTGACATTCTTTGTCCGCTATGGTGATGTACTGGCTTATCTATGTCTAACCGTTTCGGTACTGCTACTGATCTCTGCTATGTATGTGGTGTTGAGACGTCCGCGCGCATCCAACTGAGGGGAAAAGAAAGACCTGCATTTTTCAAAACAGCTTCGTTTAAATTTTGTAAATTTGTCCTATCTTTTTTAAGCAGAATCTGCATTTATGGAAAAATTTGATGTTACAATTATTGGTGGTGGTCCTGGTGGGTATGTGGCAGCCATTCGCTGTGCACAACTTGGTATGAAAACTGCACTTGTTGAAAAATATACCAGTCTTGGCGGCACCTGTCTCAACGTCGGCTGTATCCCTTCAAAAGCCCTATTGGACTCTAGCGAGCATTTTTACAATGCTGTTCATCATTTCGAAGAACACGGCATTGATATCAAAGCGCCGAAGGTTAACATCAAACAAATGATTGAGCGCAAACGCGGTGTCGTAAAAATGACCGTAGAAGGCATCAATTACCTGATGAAAAAAAATAAAATTACGGTCTACACCGGCATGGGTAGCTTTGTGACGAAGAACACCATTGAGGTTGCTAGCGCGGATGGTAAAAAAGAAACCATTGAAACTGGCAAGACGATTATTGCGACGGGCTCTAAACCAGCCTCTCTTCCCGGAATAGAGATTGATAAGAAGAGGGTCATCACCTCGACCGAAGCATTGGAAATGACCGAAGTTCCAAAACACATGGTCATCATAGGTGGTGGTGTAATTGGTCTTGAACTAGGCAGTGTTTATGCACGACTGGGTAGCAAAATTACCGTGGTAGAATTTATGGACCGGATTATTCCGGGCATGGATGGTGCACTGAGTAAAGAATTGCAACGGGTTTTAAAAAAGAACTTGGGCTTTGAATTTTTATTTAAACATAAAGTAACTGCTGCAAAAGCGGGAGCGAAAGAAGTGACCGTATCGGCGCTCAACGCAAAAGATGAGCCCATCGAAATCAAAGCAGACTACTGCTTACTTTCTGTTGGAAGGAAAGCTTATACAGAGGGATTAGGTTTGGATAAAGTGGGTATCAAAGTAGATAACCGCGGTCGTGTTGAAACCGATGATCATCTGAAAACCAATATCGATGGCATCTACGCTATAGGTGATGTGGTGAAAGGTGCCATGCTGGCGCACAAAGCGGAAGAAGAAGGAACGTTTGTTGCGGAGATTCTTGCAGGACAAAAGCCACACATTAATTATAACCTGATTCCCGGCGTCGTTTATACGTGGCCAGAAGTAGCGGCAGTCGGTTATACCGAAGAACAATTAAAAGAACAAGGAAAAAAATACAAAGTCGGTTCCTTCCCATTCAAGGCAAGTGGTCGTGCTCGTGCCAGTATGGATACGGATGGATTTGTGAAAGTGCTGAGTGATGAAGCGACCGATGAAATTTTGGGTGTCCATATGATTGGACCTCGCACTGCGGACATGATTGCAGAAGCGGTAGTGGCCATGGAATTCAGAGCCAGTGCCGAAGATATCAGCCGCATCAGTCATGCACATCCCACTTTTACGGAGAGCATGAAAGAAGCTTGTCTCGATGCGACCGGTAAACGTGCTCTTCATATTTAATAATTAAAAACATGCAAGTACAGGTAGGAATCATTATGGGGAGTGCAAGCGATCTGCCAATCATGCAGGCCGCAGCGGATGTGTTAAAACAACTGGGCATTGCCTATGAAATAGATATTGTGAGTGCCCACCGTACCCCCGAAAAAATGTTCAGTTATGCTGCTGAGGCACACCAACGTGGACTTCAGGTGATCATTGCTGGAGCCGGCGGTGCAGCGCATTTACCAGGCATGGTCGCTTCTCTGACGCCTCTGCCAGTTATTGGTGTCCCCGTAAAAAGTAGCAATAGCATCGATGGCTGGGACAGTCTCCTGAGTATTGTGCAAATGCCGAATGGCGTGCCGGTGGCGACGGTCGCCGTCAATGCAGCGCAGAACGGTGGAATCTTAGCAGCCCAAATACTTGGCGCCTCGGATAAGGCGATTCTGGAACGTATCATTGCTTTTAAATCCGAATTGAAGGAAAAGGTCCTAAAGGCGAGCGCGGAGGTCCGCAAGGC
>CALPON020000133.1 GCA_943325195.2 Sphingobacterium thalpophilum
GGGTATAAGGATAAGAAGAAGGAAGATCAAGTCGTCATGCGAAAAAAAGAAAATGCCGCTTTGCGATTATTTGACAAGGAATTTTCTTCAGCTTCCTAGTTCGGCTTTATTCAAAATCTCTCAAATCAATTCGAGGCACTGAGGTGAAAAAACGCACACGCAGACTTCAAGACAGGGCTGCAATCCAAGTGCTCATTATTCAAACAAAAAAATTTTAGTGCTTCTTCGCTTACAAGGCGTTGCTCGGAAACAAAAACCAAGGTTTTTGTTAGTACTTCAAACATGAATCAATTCTACCACGTGGTGATTTTGATGGAAGTCTAATTTTGAAATCCACTGTCTTTGGTGGTACTTCTTAAACTGAAAGTAATGGGATAGCTCATGCGGTAGCGTACCAGCTTTCCATCTTTCCGTGCCGGCTTCCAGCGGGTCAGTTTAATGAGCCGCAGTGCTTCTTCGCTGCATCCCGCACCTAATGCTTGTTTTAAATGAAGTCCCGACACATAACCATTCGTTTCCACAACAAACTCAACGATTACCGTACCTGCAACCGATTTTTCAATGGCAAGACGAGGAA
This sequence comes from Sphingobacterium thalpophilum, assembly GCA_943325195.2. Taxonomy (GTDB): domain Bacteria; phylum Bacteroidota; class Bacteroidia; order B-17B0; family Aurantibacillaceae; genus Aurantibacillus. The sequence goes on from CALPON020000133.1 coordinate 578, forward strand.
ATTCCATTTCTGACAGGAGGAACTCTTTGAGACCTTCTTCTGCATCTTTGTAGAACTCGGGGGACTGATCGGCTTTTGTGTGGATGACATAACTGCTGTCAACAAGTGTCCCAGGTTTTATAAAGCTCTTTTCCTTCTGCTTGCGGTAGGACTGATAGCGGGAAGAGGAAATCGGCACCGTCACATAATAGGGTAATTGCAAATCATTGTCATACCGAAAAAACTGGAAAAATTGCAAGAGCCGCTGCAACTCGCGCTGGCCTGCTAGGTTTATATGGGGTAAAAAAATGGCTTTGCCAGGCCGCAATGCAGAGTCCAGTAAAAAATATACGTTGATGTTTTCTTCGTCGCTGGATTGAAAGAAGTTTTTTGGTAAGGTCAGCTGGGTCTGCAATACTTGCTCCAGCGCTTCGGCTCCGCCCTTAATTTGTGCTTTAACGGGATTGTAACGATTCAGATCTTGAGCATTTACCACCGTTGCCAGCATCCAAAAAAAGCACAAGCACAAGAGATTACGCATAATTAAAGATACTGCATTTTCTTTAAAAAGTAAAGCTCAGCGACACTGTGAGGCCTTGGCGGAATTTAGTAGTTTGTCCATAAGCGAGCACGTAGTCGACTCGGAGCACCTTCCAGATACGTTCAAGACCAAAATTGACTTCATAATAATTACGGAGTCGGTCACTGTTCAGCACGTGAATGCCCATGAATTCCCGCCAGTTCAGTTTTTTGATCAGGGGAATCCGATTCAATAAAAATCCTTTAAAATGATGTTCGGCATGCCATTCTGTAAACCAGACTTTGGTACTATAAGTATAGTAAGGTAGCAGACGGAAACAGGCTAGTAAATCGCCTGTCTGAATCAGGGTTTGATTGCCTGTAAAGTGCTGGTAATCCATAAAGGACATCGTTTTATTTCTGAAAAAATATCCGCCGGTCAGCCGGTAACTGAAACGCCCGAACAAGCCAATCGTGACCCCATCTGCTACTTGCACTTTTGCCAAATCAAAGTCCGCCGTGCTCATCAGGGTTGGAATGGCTTTTTTATAGAGGAGATCGACACGGGGATATTTGGAACCGGTGACGATTTTTTCGTCGGGCCGACTGATGTATTTTTGTTTAAAACGAAGGGCTATTTGCAGTTCTAGCGAGAAGGCATTATTGGTCGGAAAGGCCAGTGCATCGTCCGCGGGAAGTAAGGGATTGTTGGATGTGAATTTTTTAACGGGGTGATCAATAATTAAACGGTCGCTCTGATTCACCAAGGGAGCACGTTCCATATAGCGAACAACCCCTGTGAGGTAAAAGCCATTCGCGACTTCTCTCCCGGCACTTAACTGGAGGCCACTTTCTTTATACAACTTTAAGTAATTCTCATTTAACAACAAGGAGTAGGCACTATTAATGAGGGGCAGAATTGGCTCCCTTCGGTTGAATTGCTCGACGATTGATTTAATAGTAAATCCGACTTGTGTGAGGTGCCGGTTGTCCAGCACAAAATTTCCACTCAGTTCTGCACCGAGCAGTGCATTGGAAAATCCGTAACGTGCTTTTCCACTAAGGTTCATGCTTTTTCCTGAAATGAATTTTTTCTGCAGACTGAAGTTATAACTCAGATTGATACCTTCTACCGTGTTGTACTGAATGCCATTCGCAATGAGCCCAGGAAGCTGAAGTATCAAATCTTTTTTTGTCCGGTGATAGCGGTACCCCAGTAAAATATCACGGAGCTTCACCTGGTTGTCGGAGCGATCCACGGAGTCCATATACCGATCCGAGTTTTTTATTGTTTGCGCACTGTCTTTTTTAAAATAGTCCTGTGCCTCTTCGCTCGTTAGCGGAATACTGCGGTTCTTTTGCCAATAAAGGCTGTCACGGGTATTGGAACCAGATTCAATCACCAGAACTTCATTATTAAAAAAGTCTTTCTTGAGAGCCGGTTGCAAATTGTAGTCGCTCAGTATGGCATTAAAGTATCCGCTGCCGTTGAAGCCAAAGGCCTGAAAATTAAAAGAGAAATGAATGTTGACCGGCATCCAAATGCTGTCGTTTTTAAGTGGCGCGAATAATTGACGGATGGTGAGTGTATCGACAAAGCCAATTTGAACGCCTTTTGTTAATTTTAAATCCACACCGGTCAGACGCCAGGTTTTATCCTGAATATAAATAAAGCCGCTGTAGCAAGGGTCACTGCTGTTGCGAGGCACGATTTTGATTTTGTAGTATTTCTGAGCATCTTCCTCCACAGTGCCTTGCAAGTAGTAGCGGTAGAACAAAAAGGCGTTTTCGTTTAATGGTGAGATAAAGGGACGGGAACTAATCCCGGCCATGTCAATTTGATTTTGATAGAAATCATATTTCATTTCCGCCAGCCGATTAAAGCTGAATGAACGACTGTCGCCACTGACTTTGCTGCTGCGCATGACTTCTTTTTGTTGCGGACTTTTAAAGTAATAGTCACTCAAACTTTCGGATAGGTAGATGACGCCTTTGATATCATTCGTGTCGGAAGGCTTTCCGCCAAAAAGCTTGAGCAGGGTGAGAATATTTTTTGGCATCGCATTCATTTTCTGCAGACCTTTGATATAGGCACTGCAAGAGTAGGTGGGTGCTTCGCGCAAATGGATTTTCCTTTTTTTGATGGCGGCGCGCAGGATGGGATTTGCGGGGTCCTCACCGGCTTTCACGACGACTTCGGAAAGAGAGACGCTTTCTGGTTCCAGCAGTACATTTTCGTTCTGGTCTGCCTGTAGTTTTACCACTACTGTTTTCTTTTTAAATCCGATGTATTGAAACTGAATTTCGTAATTCCCTGCGGGTAGTCGTAGTGTGTAATCCCCATCGGAGTTGCTGTTAATAGCCTGCGTAGTACCTTTTACAATGACCGTTGCAAAAGGGAGTGCTTCCTCTTTCGAACTGACACGACCGCTTAAGAGATAGGTTTGGGCAGAGAGCCGGCAGATCGTGAAAATAAGAAACAATAGCAGACGGACTCTCCTCATGTGTTGCTGCGCTTACTTTTTTTCAGCCCCAGTAAAGGCATAACTGATCAGGTTGGCCCCCATGCGCAATGCTTTTGTACGCGCTGCTTCACTGTCATTATGCACTTCAGCGTTTTCCCAGCCGTCTCCTAAATCGCATTCGTAATCATAAAAACAAACGAGACGTCCTTTGTAAATCAGCCCGTAGCCCTTTGGCGAACCATTGTCATGTTCATGAATTTTCGGAAGTCCATTCGAAAAATCAAACTTCTGGTGGTAGACGGGATGATCAAAAGGTAGTTCTACCAGATCCAGCTCCGGAAATATTTTTTTTAACTGCGGACGTATAAACTTATCCATTCCATAATTATCACTGATGTGGAGAAAGCCGCCTGCCAGAAGGTAATTACGAAGATTCTCTGCTTCTGCTGAACTGAAGATCACATTGCCGTGGCCCGTCATGTGAACGAAGGGATAATTATAGAGCTCTGTGCTAGCTGCATCCACAATGGCCTGCTCGGATTGAATAGAAGTGCGTAACTGTTCATTGCAGAATTTTATCAGATTGGGAAGTGAGGTCTCCAGATTGGCATACCAGTCGCCTCCACCATTGTATTTTAGCACAGCAATCTGGAAGGAGGGGGGTGCAGCTGTCCGGAAACCCGTCAATAAAAGGAAAGCAATACAAAGTGAAAAGAACTGAAGACGTTTCATGCTGTTTTTTTGTAGAGGTTAAGAAGTTGAGTTACCTGAAGCGCTTCCATTACATCGTGCACCCGCAGGACAGAAGCGCCGTTCAGCACTGCCAATGTATTTAAAACGGTAGTACCATTTAATGCCGTCACGGGAGAAGTGCCGAGTACTTGATTAATCATGCCTTTGCGCGACATTCCTGCCAGCACGGGCAGTCCGGTATCCCTAAATTCTTGCAGGTGTTTTAGTAAGGCGTAATTGTGTTGTAGATTTTTTCCAAATCCGAAACCCGGATCAAGAATGATTTTATTAAAACCCAGTGCATTCAATTGGGAAACAGATTGCCGGAGTTCTGAAAGGACATCGCTGACCACTGAATGGTAGAAAGGATTTTGCTGCATTGTACCAGGCGTGCCCTGGATGTGCATGAGGACATAAGGTAAATTTAATCGGGCCACCGTGGCGAACATTTTGGCATCCAATTTTCCGCCGCCGATATCGTTAAGGATGTCTGCTCCTGCATCGGCGCTCTTTTCAGCAATACCAGCCCGCCAGGTATCTACACTAATCAATATCTTTGGAAATGTTTGCCGAATCAACCGCAAAGTACTTTCCAGTCGTTGCCATTCTTCGGCTTCTGAAATGATGGTCGATCCGGGTCGGGAAGAGGCCGCACCTAAATCAACTATGTCCGCTCCAGCATTAATCTTCTCCTCTACATCACGTAAAACCTCGTCCGCAGCGCCGAACTTCCCCCCGTCATAAAAACTATCGGGCGTAATATTAACAATAGCCATAATCAATGGCTCGTTAAAAGTTATAATTTTTGTCCCCGAAGAATAAACGGGACTTTTTAATTCTGTATTTTTAGTGCTCATTATTTATGCAAAACACTACTCAGCAGTATGAAGCTGCTATTTCGCTCTGTAAAGATATCTTTTTAAAGAAGATGAAGGACTATGGTACGGCATGGAGAAACATGCGTCCACGTTCATTGACGGACCAGATTTATATTAAAGCCCAACGGATTAAAAGTATTGAGGAAAAAGGGACCCAAAAGGTTCAGGATGATATCCGGGGGGAGTATATTGGCATTATTAATTACTGTGCCATTGCACTGGTTCAGCTGGAACTGGGGGAAGATTCCCGCATGGATCTGCCTTATGAAGAGGTAGCTGAATTGTATTTAAAACACATGGCCATAACAAAAGCGCTCATGGAGAATAAAAATCACGATTACGGTGAGGCCTGGCGCGATATGCGGATCAGTTCTCTCACCGATTTGATCCTGATGAAGATTTTCCGGGTAAAGCAGATTGAAGACAATGACGGTAAAACCATCATTAGCGAAGGGGTGGATGCCAATTACATGGACATGATCAATTATGCAGCCTTTGCACTGATTAAACTTTCTGACAGTTAAAATTTTACATTAGTGGTATGAAAAAATTTCTCTCCTCCCGCATTTTCACTCTGATTTGGTCGGCTAGTCTTGCTGCCTTGTTGTTTTATTTATGTCCACCCTGCTTCAGCAAGACTACAATTGGCATTGTGCTGGGCATCTTATTGCTATTGGTAAATGGGGCGCCATGGATCGGTCGGATTAATTCGCTGACTCAGGCGGGGCGAATATTGGTAGGGGGCTTATTTATTTTTTCCGGATTTATAAAGGCAAATGATCCGCTCGGTTTCAGCTATAAATTAAAGGAATATTTTGAGGTTTTCCAGAACGACACGGGGCTGGCATTTTTTGAGTATTTCGGTGCCATCGCGCTCCCGCTAGCGATTTTAATTTGTGCCAGCGAGATGATCCTCGGCTTGATGTTGCTGCTTGGTTATCGCATTGAACTCACACTCTGGCTGCTTCTGGCGCAGATTGTCTTTTTTACGTTTCTCACATTTTATTCCGCTTGCTATAACAAGGTCACCCACTGCGGCTGCTTTGGGGACTTTTTAAAGTTAAAACCTTGGGAGAGTTTCTGGAAAGACATTGCCTTAATGATTTTAATTACTTTACTTTTTGCTGGGAAGGAAAACATCCGTCCTGTTTTTACAAACTTTGTACTTGGCGCCCTCGTAATTCTCGGTATTGTCCTCTCGGTATCTTTCCCTGTGTATGCCTATCGCAACCTGCCACCGCTCGATTTCAGGGCTTATGCACCCGGCATGAATATTCGCGAAAACATGAAATTTCCGCCAACGTATTCACCCGCTGTGATTGAGACGGGATTTATGTATGAGAACCTGAAGACGGGTGAGAAAAAGCACTTTAGCATGGAAAATTACCCATGGCAGGATACACTGAACTGGAAATGGTTTGCGACGGATAATGTGGTGATCAAAGATGCTGTTGATGCTCCGAAGATTACAGACTTTAAAGTAACAGGCGCTGATGGAAGTGACCGCACTGATTCGGTGTTGAACCACAAAGCCTACAGTTTTTGGATCATCATGCATCAGCTGGCAAAGACAGAGGACAATGAAGAACTCATGAACCAGCTCAATGATTTTTATAAACTGGCCAGCGATGCGCACATAGAGGTTGTGGCTATGACCAGCAGCAGTGCTCAGGAAATTGATGCCTTTAAGCACAAACACAATGCCCTCTATGATTTTGTCACAGTGGATGATATTGTATTAAAGACGATGATTCGCAGTAATCCTGGCCTTATGCTCATGAAGGAAGGGACGGTAATCATGAACTGGCATTATAATAATTTTCCTGGCTTCAGCGATGTGAAGCAGAAGTATATAAAGTAGGTTTATCAAGTTTTTTTCTTCGCTGTATGCCCTCTGGGCCAGCAAAGTGCATCGATGACCTCAACGAGTTAGCTCCCACTTCGAAGTTAGAGTTCGCCTCAGCAAGAGAACGTCCTTCTATTACACTTAGGCGTTTTCGCTAAAGGCCGCATTGGCTGCGCTGTCCTGCGCCGAAAATAATTTTAAACGTCGCAAAGCGCTTGTTCTTTCATAGTTGTTAAGTACCTTACTCTTCTCATTGACGCTCTGCAAGCGCAGTTTGTTTGATTTTTGTGGCACAAAAGTGTGGGTGCGGCTTGAAATCCTTCTTCGAATAGTCTGCGTTCTCTACACGTGTCTTTCATTCTTGACTGGGGCGTATAGAGCGCTATTTATCCCGCTGGTTAAGGAGTGTCATTCATTGCCATTTCAATAACTCAGCATTTTGCCTTCATGTTTTTCCAAAAAAAAACCGTCATCGCAAGGGATGA
>CALPON020000134.1 GCA_943325195.2 Sphingobacterium thalpophilum
AATCTTCCACCTCACTTTTTTGTGCATTCCGTTCCTGAGCATAATCCGGATTTTTAATCAACATGGCAAATTCACTCTCAGGAAATTCAGTCAGAATTTTATTTTTATAGTACTCCGCTTTTGATGTATTTTTCTCCTGCAAATAAATTCTGTACAAACTATAGTAGGTATTCAAAGCATACCGGTTCTCAGGATAGCGTATATTTAATTCTTCAAAAGTGGAAATTGTTTTTTTGGTATTGTTTAACTCCTCTTTATATACGCTGCCCATCACGTAATAGGCTTTAATGATGCGGTTCGTGCTTTTCGTCAGCAGTGTATCGTTCATTGGTAGGTCCTTCAGATAAAAATCTCTGCCGAGTTTCATTTTTTTGATACTGTCCACTTTCGTCACTCCAGCAGAATCTCTGCGGCCACCATCTGCTGTCTGTTCGTCCATCAGCAGGGCTTTACCAGAGCGTCGCCAGTTGTCTTCCTGTTTGCGATTGCCCCATTTCTTTACATAGTCCACAATACCAAAGGAGACCAAGGTGGGGCTGTAAAAATAAAAGGTGGCACTGCTACCCATCCCGGGGAGTGGACTAGCGCCGCCACTGCTGCCCAGAGTGTTGGTACTAGAGGCTGCGTTATTTTGTGCATTTTCCAAATCCCTTAATCGACGAGCTTCTTCTTTTTCCAGTTGCTCAATCAGCCGATCGATAAACTTGTTACGGTCTGTTTCTGACATTTTAGCGATGCGCTGCAGACTATCTTCTCGAGAAATGGTTTTGATTTGCTTAACGAGTGTTTCCAGTGTTTTTTTTCTTGCGATGATGTTATTGTAGTCTGGATGATCAGGAGAGAGAGCTGCAATAGTGCTGTCGTAGTAGGCCTCTGCAGGCTGATAATTGGTAAGGTCAAAATTAATTTCTGCCATTTTGAGAAAAGACAGTGCTTTTTGATTTGGATTGTTGACACTTTTTCTGACCGATTGGTTATAATAACTGAGGGCCTGCGGAATGTTTTTTTCCTTTTCTTCTATTTCCCCAAGCGTAAAAAAAATAACGTCGTTATAATCCGTGTTTTTAAACTCACGACTCATTTTCAACAAGTCCTTTTTCAGTTTTACCGTGTTATTATTTTTAATATCGAAGAGCCGGGCGATTTTAATTTTGCTGTAGAAAATCATTTCATAAGCTGGTTTCAGGCGGACGGTCCGGTCGTAATATTCCCTTGCGCGCTTTAGATCTCCCTGCCTTTCGCTCAGTTGCGCAATGATAAAGGAATAGCGGGCGCGCCGGGTTTTACTAAGGCCTTTAAAGATGCCTTTGTTCCGTGTTGCCTCCATTAATTTGGCAATTGCTTCGGTATATTGTCCACGTCGGATATAATAGTCCGCATACGCTACTGGGAACTCGCGGGCGATTTTCCGCGGCAAATTGCGTTCATTTTTAAGGAAACTGAGATAGTTTTCAGATGTGCTCACAGCACCAATCTCATTATTGGTCTTGATTAACCAGAGCAGCGCCGTGAATTTATCATCCGATTTGTTATACATCCTGGCCACATACTCAAAGGTCTCGATCGCACTGAAAAACTCCCGCTTATAAAAGTGAGCCATCCCGATGTTGAGCCAGTTGTTATCAATCCATTTTCCCGCAGCAGCAATTTCACTTCCTTTTTTATCTTTAATCGCATGCTTTTGAATGCTGAGTGAGGATTTTTTAATGGCTTTATCAAATTCCGCTACGTTCCCCTTGACCTGCTCTTGTGAAGGATAAACATAGATAGGGATGACGTTCTCATAATTCTCTTTATTATTTTTTTCAATCCGGAAAACGCCATCGTCTAGGTTTACGGTAGAGTAATACAGACCATTGTACCTGGCGGTGAGATTATGATAGCCGCGGCTCACCACCGTGTTTTGCTGGGTGCTGCAGGCAATCAAAAGCAGAAGAAGGCCTGCGAGGTATGGTAAATGGCGGCGGTACACGACTCGTTATAAACGTGAATTTAAAGAAAATAGTATCTCAGCGGCTGACAAGTGGAAACTAATCTGCCAGAATGTCAAACTGTACCAGATCCACAAAATCCTGTACCCGGTTATCAATTTTCTCCTGATTCAGACCAATTAGGCGCTCTGTCCCAAAGCGCTCCACTGTAAAGCTCGCCATGGCGCTACCAAAAATGATCGCCCGTTTCATGTTTTCGAAACTAATGTCGCGGCTGCGAGCCAGGTAGCCAATAAAGCCACCGGCAAAACTATCTCCCGCACCTGTCGGATCAAATACTTCTTCCAATGGCAGGGCAGGAGCAAAAAACACTTCTTCTTTATTAAAAAGTAAGGCACCATGTTCACCCTTTTTAATGACAAGGGCAGAGGGCCCCATCTGGAGAATTTTTTGAGCCGCTTTCACGAGACTGTATTCGCCAGAAAGCTGACGGGCTTCACTGTCGTTAATGGTAAGCACATCAATCATCGCAATGGTCTTTTTAAGATCCTCGAGGGCAATGTCCATCCAGAAATTCATCGTGTCCAGGACAATAAGTTTCGGCCGGGTCGTCATCTGAGCGATCACGGATTGCTGAACAGCAGGGACCAAATTGCCCAGCATCAGGAATTCCGCATTTTTTGCCGCATCTGGCACTACGGGGGTAAAATGTTCAAGCACATTGAGTTCGGTTGTCAAGGTGTCGCGACTATTGAGATCGTTATGGTATTTTCCGCTCCAGAAGAACGATTTTTCACCCTTTTTTATCTGAAGGCCAGCAAGGTTGACCCCTGAATTCTTTAAGGTATTTAGGAACTCTTCCGGAAAATCATCACCAACGACAGATACGAGGTGGATGTCCGGTTTAAAATAGGACGCTGCAAGCGCAATATAGGAGGCGGCACCGCCCACAATCTTATCTGTCTTTCCGAAAGGTGTTTCAATTGCATCAAAGGCTACACTGCCGACTACTAATAGGCTCATCTTTTTTTTAATTTTTTTTGTAAAGATATTGTTTTATTGGAAAATCTGCAGTAGTTTTGCAACCCTAACGGGAAAAGAGAGTACCGTTTAACCAGATTCCTTCTTAGCTCAGCTGGTTAGAGCACGTGACTGTTAATCACGGGGTCCCTGGTTCGAGCCCAGGAGAGGGAGCTGATATAAATTTAAAAGGGTTATACTTTGATAGTACGACCCTTTTTTATTTAAACCCTTTTAAGAATTGAGAAAGGTATTATTCTTAATAACAGGGCAATCAATCTCCACCTTTTCGTGATATAAACCACTTGTTTCTTTTGCTTTATGGCTTCAAATATTTGTTCAGCAGCTTTTTGAACAGGAGCTACCCAAAAAAGACCTTCACCTTTCGCCATTGGAGTATCAACAAATCCAGGACGTACATCAGTAATCGTGATACTTGAACCATACTCCTTTACATTTATTCTTAATCCCTCCAAATAATTGATTTGATATGCCTTTGTCGCATTGTATGATGGGGCAATCCCGTTTCCCCTTATTCCAGCGATAGAACTAATGTTAACAAGATGGCCATATCCTTGTTGTGTAAAATATCTCAGACCCCAGTCAGCCATACACGTAAATCCCTGAATATTCGTTTTGATTACACTATTCTCAATATCAAAAATTAAATTTTTATTCTCCTCGCCGATTCCTGCTGAAATAATCAATAAATCCAAGCCTCCCATTTGACTCACCAATTCATTACAGATTAGCTCTAAAGTTGATAAATCCTGAACATCCATTTTCTTAAAGAAAATTCGACTGGTCTCTTGGGTCTTTATGGTTTGAAATAATTCCTCACGTCTGCCAGTTACTCCCACTTCATAACCTTCGCGCAATAGTAACTCAGCCAATGATTTGCCGATTCCACTTGTTGCTCCTATGATGATAGCTTTTTTCATTTTCATAAAATTAGATAAACCTGTTATGAATGCCAACTTCTTGTAAAATTGCACGAAGTTCAACCCTTCAATTTCCTAATGGTCACATACTCAATCATCGCATTATAGTTGCATCTTTCGTCGAAAAGGGGAGCCAAAAGCCTCACAGCAATGTGGGGCTTTTTTTGTGTTTACTTGCCTTGGCCAATTTTATATTCCGCCAAAACAATCTTAATTGATAAATTTTGGCGAGTTATACGCATCAATTACTAAACAAGGTATCCATTTCCAAATGACTATGGACTAATTCTTTGCTATATTCATTTTCCTTGATCCCATAAGTTGTAATTAATGTAACAAAAATATTTTTCCTTGTTTTGGTATCTTGTTGAAGTGCAGCAATTTTGTTTTTCAAATTGAGATAGTACAATTTATCAATTGCAAATTCAGAATTACAAAACTTCATTTCACACAAGTGCATCACATTATCGCTACGATCAATTAACATATCAACTTGCGCATTTTCATTGAACCAGCTGCTGCTCGTTGTATAAATAGCATCTATTCTCAACGCCTTCTTAATTTGTTGAATATGCTTAAGACAAAGTGTTTCAAAAGCAAATCCAGACCATGAGAGATAGGATTGTGTTCTATATAGTTTTTGCCAAGTCCCATCTCCTCCATTCTTATTATTCTCAATAAACTTTAAGTAAAATCTAGAATATTCATCGGATAAGCGATAAAGGGTAAGCTGTTTCTTATTCTGATAGTAGGGATAATCTGTAACAAAGCCTGATTCAATTAATTCTTCAAGTTTAATTGAGAAATCTCCACCAGAAGGCAGTCTACTTTGATTTATTAATTCATTCCTAGTTAGCCCCTTATTTGTTTTTGACAATGTTTTAATCAACTTCATGTGCCGTTCAGAATCATCAAATAAAGATGCAAACAATTGATTGAACTCATCGTTCAAAACACCATCCTTGCTAAAGCAAAGCTTATCGATATTTTGGGATGAGCTTAATCCTTTGTTCAATTTTTCTAAATAGTGTGGAACCCCGCCCAAAGCCATGTAAATCTGAACAAGGTCATAACGAGTATACTTTATTCCATTCTTTATTAAAAACTGTTCTGTTTCAAATAGGTTAAACGGCAGCAACCTTATTTTTCTATTGATTCTATTATGAAGCCCGCCTTTATTTTTTATTATTTTTTGAACCATATAGGACGCAGCAGAGCCACAAATAACCACAATCAAATCATGCCTTTTGGTGCAATAGGTATTCCAAAAGTTTTCAAAGGCCATTAAAAACTTCGATTTGGGCGTAGCTATCCAGGGAAATTCATCAATAAATATTACTTTCTTACTTCCTGATTTAAATTTATCCAAATACGATTCAAGCATCATGAACGCTTGAAACCATGATTTTGCAGTCTCAAATTCCGTTTTCTTCGTTCTTTTGATTAGCTCCCTACTGAAAGTATCGAGTTGATCTTTTAGTGAGCCACCAAATAATCCTGACATTTCAAAAACAAGGCTAGCCTTAAAGTATTCACGTATCAGATATGTTTTGCCAATTCTTCTTCGTCCGTATAGGGCAATTAATTCAGACTTATCATTATCCATGGCTTCTTTCAACAGAGCCTGCTCCAAATTTCTTCCAATAATTTTACCCATAAAAATAACTTATAACTCGCCAAAAATACAAAATAAAATAAGTTTTGGCGAACTATAGAATGATTTCACCATAGTCTCTAACCAAAACGAAACGATTTTGTTCTTAGCCCATAACTGAGTTTTACTAATATTATCAAGTTGCATTTATACCAAAGCCGCATAAACCCTCAATTCAACCCAGAATTGCTTCGAGAATAGACCAGTTTGGGGAGCAACAGCAAAAAAGCCTTACAGCAAGGTGAGGCTTTTTTTCTTTATAAGCCGGAAATTCCAAGTAAGTTGTGTAAATTTAATAGTTATTTGAATATTTTTTAATCCTATGAAATTAGTAATTATTTCAATTTTTGTATTAATAGTTGCAGTACAAATGTATATAGCGAGAAGCACACAGCAAACCGAACAACACGCATACAAGGTTATTAAGAAGTTTGACAAATTTGAGATAAGAAAATATGAGGCTGCGTTGTTTTCGAGTGTAAGACTCAACAAAAAAGGTTACAAAGAAAGCTCAAGTGAAGGTTTTGGTATTTTGGCAGGGTATATTTTTGGAGCGAATGATTCGAACGAAAAAATAGCCATGACCTCACCGGTAATTATGGAATTAGGAGATACCTCTAAAATGATGTTTATGGTTCCAAAAAAGTATAGTGTGAAAGATTTACCGCATCCTGAAAATAGTAAAATAGTTTTCGAAAAACAGGAAGAAAAAATTATGGCCGCCATTCGCTTTGATGGATGGGCAGATGATGAAAAGATTGAAAAATACAAGTCTATTTTAAAGGATGAATTAGTCAAAGAAAAATTAAATTTCAGCAGTAAATTTACTTTTTTAGGGTATAACCCACCGTATGAAGTGATGAATAGACGTAATGAAATTGTGGTGGAATTGCTTAATTATAAATTGTAACGCAACAAAAACCACTTAACAGTGTAGAAGCCTTTCATTCTTTGATTTTAAAATAATTCAATAATCAATCAGTGATCCAAAACTGAAAATTCTCCAGTAAGGAAAGCCACACCAAACAAGACAGCACAATTGACGACTTTTTTATTACCTATCAGTAATTTTGGCGTTTGCGTTTTTTCTAAGGATAAACAAGGCGATGAGCAAATTCGGAATCCAACAAAGCCAAGCTAAATAGGGGTAGAAGGTTTCAAAAGGGATACGACTTCCAAAACCAATACCAAGTCCAATTCTTAGGGTCACTGCTGCAAAGGTCAATGCAAAGTTTATAACCATCCAATTAGAATGAGCAACAATCATTTTGTGGATAATAGATGAATAGGCTTTGTATCCTGTGAAAAGCCATAAAACAGCCAAAAGTGCAAATCCTAGATGTGAAGTAGTGCCGCCGAAAGAAAATTGAGCCATATATAAACCGGATAGACCACCAAGTAAAACACTCACTAAATATACTTTACCTATGAATTTATGTAATTGCGTTTTTGCCGTTCTAAATTTTTTATTAAACTGAATTGGTCCCAATGCGAGTGCAATCAAGGATGAAAAGATATGAACGTAAATTCCAAAGGCATGTAATTTAAAATTTGCTTTCATAATGGGGTGAACAGCAACGCCAAGTTCAAGAAAAGCATAAACGGTAAAAGCATAGAGACTAATAAAAATAGAACCAACTGTAATTAAGGATTTATATAGATTCTGCATCTTCTTTTTTTAACAAAATTCACATAATTAGGATATAATACGATTGACTTAAGTTAATATTTTTTCTTGTCCGAATTCTACGCCGACTTTCAAGGATTATTCCCTGCTAAATTAATTAGCAAGCTGCCATTTTCGATTTAAAAAAATGCAGTGGAGCACCGTATCATGTATAGATTGCTGCAAATCCTGCTTTAAACTTAAGTTCATAAGCAAAGAAGAATAAATTCCAACAAAATACACCAGCTA
>CALPON020000135.1 GCA_943325195.2 Sphingobacterium thalpophilum
GCGCTCAATAACTTTTTCCAAATGGCTGGTCCCACTTTTAAATACCTGCCGGCAGACTACAAATACAAGGGCTTTCTCCTCTCCAAAACGGGCAAAGACTCTTTAGGGATTCTGGAGTCAGAAAAAGCAATTGCAATGGACAGTTCAGTAGCTGGTGAAATCTATAGCCAAATTGCGGCAAATGCCGTGAAAGGGAAAAAATACGATGTCGCCATTAATTACCTCAACAGAAAAAAGAAATCAGATTATAAAAATCTGAATATCGCTGACTGTTTTGATCTTGGTAAGGCGCACTACTTCCGGGCCGCTTCACGTCAGAAAGAAACAATTGAAATGAAAGATGCATTGGCTAAAAAGAAAAAACCGGTGAATACACCGGAAGTGCTTGCGAAAGAAGCCGATGCAGTGCAGGACTTTATGATGGCAGACTCTGCCTTTAAACGCATGACCGAATTAAATGCGACCTGGCCATGGGGATATACTTGGAGAGGCCGCGCAAATGCCAGTCTGGACCCTAAAGTCCAGAGCGACTCCACTAAAGTGTATTATGAAAAAGTAATTAGTCTGGTGAAACCAGAAGAGCGAACCGGAAGCTATAAAGCTAACTTGGTGGAGGCTTATGAGTACCTGGGTTATTACTACGTTACAAGAAAAGATGATTCGAAAGCCAAGGAACAATGGCTGATTGTGAAAGAACTCGATCCTTCAAATGAAAAAGCAAATAATTACTTAAATCCAAAAAAACCCGCGGCTCCTATTAATCCTGCGGCTCCCAAAAAATAAATTCGCACACAACAACGAAAAGGACGATTCATACTTCTGAATCGTCCTTTTTTTGTATTGACTATCCTCATCTGCTAACTTTTTTTATTTTTGGTTCAACCCAAGAATGAAATCAGAATTACTTTATCAAATCGGTCTCACCCTGCTCCATGGCATAGGTGATGTGAATGCCAAGGGCTTGCTGGCATACTGCGGCAGTCCGGAGCAAGTTTTCAGACATAAAAAACAACAATTACTCAAGATTCCGGGTATTGGTGAAGGCCTTGCGCGCTCCATTGCCTCAGGCAGTAAAGTGTTGAAACGCGCAGAACAAGAACTCGCGTTTATTGATAAATATAAAATTAAGCCCTTGTTTTACACCGACACGGAGTATCCCTCGCGCTTAAGGTACTGCCTAGATGGTCCCATTTTACTGTATTACAAGGGCACGGCGGACCTCAACGCGGAGCGCGTGGTGTCGGTGGTAGGAACGCGAAGGCCAAGCGCTTATGGCGCGGAGAAAACAGCAGAGATTATTACTGGCTTGCAGGAAAGTGGTATTCTCCTAATTAGCGGTCTAGCATACGGAATTGATGCTTATGCTCACAAGGCGGCGCTGGATAACGGTTTGCAGACAGTGGGTGTTCTGGCACACGGGCTGGACCGCATCTATCCCCCCGCACATGATAAAGTGGCCCGACAAATGCTGAAGCAGGGAGGGCTCTTGACGGATTACATGAGTGACACAACGCCAGATGCGCCAAACTTTCCGAAACGCAATCGCATTGTTGCAGGCATGTGTGATGCGCTACTCGTAATTGAAAGTAAGCGTACCGGAGGAAGTCTTATTACTGCCACTATTGCCGCGAGTTATAACCGCGATGTATTTGCATTGCCGGGACGCGCAGGCGATCCCCTCGCAGAGGGTTGTAATGGACTTATTAAACGCAACAAGGCTTCTCTCATTGAAAACTCGGACGACTTGCTGGACGCCATGCAATGGCTTGTGAATCCCAAGAAAAAGAAATCAGGGGGCAGACAAATCCCCCTGCTAGTCGCATTAACTGAAGAAGAACAGGCGCTCATGAATTTACTGGAACAACGCAAGTCTGTGCACGTGGACGAAATCTGTCAAATCCTACAACTGCCGGTTAGTAAAGTCTCGACGCTGTTGCTCCAACTTGAGTTTTCGAATCTGGTGCGCTCACGGCCAGGAAAGTGCTACGAGTTAGTTTGAACCTAGGCCGGTTTTTGAATTAGCTAAAGTACAGAATGCAAGGCTTGAGTCGAGCGCCCTTTATAAATAATAGCCTCGGTATAAAAATTAGTTCTTACTTCAGCCACTTGGTTAAACCCCTTATTTTCAAAGGTGCTGCGGTAAAGTGGATTCATATACACGAACCAATTATCAGCAGTTGAGCCCGCAGATATGCGGTCCAGACAGGCGTCCATGATCTCTGCGTCAAAGGGATTAAAGAAAAAATAAACAGCAGCTTCGGACGGATAATCAAATTTCAGGGCATTGGCGCTATAAAATTGGAGGTCAGCCGCCGCGTTTCTTTTTTTATAGCGAACACTATTATCATTGGCTTTATCCACTAAGGTCCCATTCATTTCCACCCCCCGAAGCCACTTAAATCCTCGCGCCTCCGCAAAAAAGATTACGCGGCCAAGTCCTGAACCCACATCCACAAAACGATCCGGTACTGGAAAACCCGCAAGGACAGCAAAAATTTTCTCCAATACCATATACGATGCCCCCTGATAGTGGTGATATCCCGCTTGATGCTCCAGCTGCAACCCTTTGGTCTGAATAGCGAAATGTCTGTCGCCGGAGGATTCTTTGACTGCCATACGAATCGTCGCTACTGGGCCCCTCAAAATCAGTGAGCGAAGGATGTAACCGAGGAGCGTTAGGAATTTCAAAATTATTAGGTTTTTTATGTTTCCCAAATTTAATACCTTCAGAGACACAATCCAATGGTACTTGTATGCAGATTGATCCGGAAGCAGAGAGAAAAGAACTGATAAAACGTTACAAACAACTTATCAAAGCATCGAAGAGGCGTCTTGAAAAGGGAGACCAAACCCTTATTCGCAAGGCTTTTGGGGTGGCAGTGGAAGCGCATAAAGAAATGCGCAGGAAAAGCGGAGAGCCCTACATCTATCACCCCATTGCTGTGGCCCAGGTTTGTGCGGAGGAAATTGGACTTGGCTCCATCGGTATTGTCTGCGCACTCCTGCACGATACAGTAGAGGACACCGATCTGACCTTAGATGATGTCCGAGGTTTATTTGGCGAAAAAGTCGCACAGATTATCGACGGACTTACGAAAATCTCGGGCGTTATTGATAATACCTCCTCTATTCAGGCTGAGAATTTCAGGAAGGTCCTCCTCACAATGAGTGAAGATATTCGCGTGATCCTGATTAAAATCGCAGACCGCCTGCACAACATGCGCACGCTAGAGCACATGAAGCGCGATAAGCAAATCAAAATCGCCAGTGAGACTTTGTTCCTTTACGCCCCGCTAGCACACCGTCTGGGACTGAATACCATAAAAACTGAACTGGAAAACCTTGGTCTAAAATATACGGATACCGAATCATACGAGGAGATAGAGCTAAAATTAAAAGAAAACGAGCCTGAACGAAAACGTTTTATTCAAAAATTTATTGAACCGCTTAAAGATATTCTGAACGAACAAGGTTTTACTTTTAAAATTTTTGGACGGCCGAAATCTATATTCGGTATCTATCATAAAATGCGCACCAAACATGTTGCCTTTGAAGACATCTATGATTTGTTTGCCATCCGCATTGTGATTGATTCCCCTTATGACCAGGAGAAATCAGACTGCTGGAAAGTGTATTCCATCATCACCGACTATTATCACCCAAGTCCAGAGCGCTTGCGCGATTGGATAAGTACGCCAAAAAGTAATGGCTACGAAAGTCTGCACACTACCGTAATGGGTCCTTCTGGCCGCTGGGTCGAGGTTCAAATACGCACCACCCGAATGGACGACCTCGCAGAAAATGGTTATGCTGCACACTGGAAGTATAAAGACAGCGCTGCTGATAAAGAAAGCAAACTAGAAAGCTGGTTACTGCGTATTCGTGAAATGCTGGAAAATCCTGATCCCAATGCACTTGAGTTCATCGATGATTTTAAACTGAACCTCTTCAGTGATGAAATGTATGTCTTTACGCCAAAGGGTGACATGAAAACCCTTCCGGTGAATGCCACTGCACTCGATTTTGCATTTGAAATCCACACCAAAGTGGGCGAGCATTGCATTGGTGCGAAAGTGAATCACAAGCTGGTGCCACTGAGTCACGTCCTGGCCAGTGGTGATCAGGTCGAGATTCTGAACAGTGTTAAACAACAACCGAAAGATGACTGGCTGAACTTTGTTATCACCGCCAAGGCAAAGAGTAAAATAAAAAACTCACTCAAGGAACAGCGGAAAAAAATAGCTGAAGAAGGGAAGGAAATCATGCAACGCAAATTTGAGCGGCAGAAGCTTGAATTTAACACAACGACTATTAATGACTTTTACCTCTTTCTAAAACTTCCCTCTTCGCAGGAACTGTTTTACCGCGCCGCGCTGGGCAATGTGGATATCAAAGAAATAAAGGAATTCATTCGCCAGAAAGATAATCCCGTCAAAAAAATTAGGAAAGAAGATGCGCCGCGCATTGAACAACTGGTAACCAATGCCCGTGGTAAAACAGACATGCTGGTTATCGGCGATGATATGCAGAAACTGGATTACAATCTGGCCACCTGTTGTAATCCCATCCCCGGTGATGACGTTTTTGGATTTATCACCTTAGGAGAGGGCATTAAAATACACCGAGTAAATTGTCCAAATGCTATTAAATTACTCAGTAATTACGCTTACCGGGTAGTAAAAGCGAAATGGACCAATGATGAACTCATCTCATTTCTGGCCGGCGTAAAAATCATGGGGACAGATGAATTGGGGATTGTCAATAACATTACCAAAGTGATCTCCAACGAAAACAACGTCAACATGCGTTCAATCAATTTCGATACGGATGATGGCATTTTTGAAGGCACCATCATGATTTACGTTCACGACACCAAACACCTCAACCATTTAATGGGCAATCTGAAAACGGTAAAAGGAGTTGAACGCGTAGAACGAATTGACGAAAAGAATTAAGGACGAATATCCCGCTCTTTGATTTTTACTGCAGGATTGCCCTGATACACGGAGTAGGAATCTAGAGTAGTTGTTGCAATACTTCCCGCCGTCAACAGACTGTGTGACTTCATGCGGACACCCGGACAAACCACCGTCCTTGCTCCCGCCCATGCACCTTCTTCCAGCACAATTTCTGCCACCATTAAATCAAAGGTGCTTTTTTTATAGTTATGGTTACCGCAGAGTAAAAGCGCACCCTGCGACACGCAGGAGTGCGGACCTAGTGTGACCTGCGCCAAATTGTCAATCCACACAGATTCGCCAATCCAAGCATAATCCCCAATAATTAATTTCCAAGGATACTTTATAGACACGTGTGGTTTGATAATCACACCCTTTCCAACTTTTGCACCGAATAGTCTCAGCAATACCCGCTTCACACCGTATGATGGGAAAAAAGAACGGAAGAACATAAGATTAGTAAAATACCAAACCACCCGCAACACTTTGTTGCGGCCGGGCTTATACCATGTATTATTAAAACTACTTAGATCCGTTTTGTGTGCACTCATCGATTAATTGCCGGTATTGTTGTTTGATGCCAGAGAGATCAATTTTACCACTAATGTAATTATTTGCATTTACACTCACGGCACTAAATTCTGCCGCATCCATATACGCATACGCTTGAATCGCCTTGCGAAAACCCTCTTTGTCTGCAAGTGGCAGAGCGGACCCGGCTCCAAAAATCGCCACATCGTTCCACGGTGTCTGGTCGCTGATAATAACCGGACAGCCGCAAAGTAGCGCTTCCACAATAGAGTGCCCAAAATTTTCGTTCAAGGTCGGCAGAAATAATACTTGCTGTGACACTAATTTGAGCTGTACCTCCATGAAAGCCAACTCGCCTTCATAATTCACTTGTATGTGAGCGGGCAGCTGTTTAATTAAATCCTGACAGTGTAACCAGTACTCATCGTCTTCCGCATTTCCGTAAATAGTGTATCGGATGTCCAGTCCGCTTGGCAGCTCCGCAAGACATTCAAGCGCCAAATGCAGATTCTTAACCCGCGCGATCCGGGACAGATAAAATAAGTTTAATTCGTTCTTACGTTTAGTACTTTGGTTTTTCCGCACCATACCAGCGTTCACATTAGGGGCGATGAAAACCTGGGCGGCAGGAAACTCGCGAAGAATTTCTTGTTTTTCTGTTTCCTGGGTAGCCTGAAAATAAATGTCCTTGTACCAGCGAAGGAGCTTTCCAATTTTTAAAACAACTTTCTTTTTTTTGGTTTTAAGTCCCATTGCGCCGCTGCTCAGCATGCCCCTTGGAGCAAGCAGGACAGGAGATATTAGTTTACCGGCTCTTTTCAAACGAATGATGCGGATACTAAAATCGTAGGACCAGAAACTATTTAAATAAATTAAATCCGGTTTTAGGGCCTCCACCAATTGTTTTATAGAAGTGTTTGAAATGCTCTGGCGTTCAAAATAAAAAGTGTGGAGCGCTTCCGACTTTAACCAGGTATGCGTCTCAATACCCTTGTAAGCTTGCGTTTCGCCAAGATCAGTGTTTCCAGTGATGAGGTAGAAATCATACTCCTGCTTCAGAAGCTCAATGAGTGAATACATAGATCGCACCGGCCCACCCGCTTTAGTTCCTGGCAGGTACCAATCCATGAAGACAAGTATTTTCTTTTTAGTCGCCAAGGTAGTCGCTGTTGCTGCTGATCCAGTGATTTAAAATAACCAGGTGCCAGATGCGGCTCCAGGCAGCCCTTTGGTCGCCCGCAAGAAAACGCTGCCACAAAAGATTGATCCCCCTCTCGTGAAAGAGCTGACGGCTGCACAACTCACGTAAATTACTTTCACAGAAATCTCGCAACTCATTTTTCATCCAATGCGCCCAGGGCAGCGTAAAGCCCATTTTAGGACGATTAACAATTTCAGCCGGCAATAAATCTTTCATACTGTCGACCAGCAGTTTTTTTGGTGTGTGCGGAAATTTGAGGTCATCGCCCAGGCTTAAAACATATTCCGCCAGCTGATAGTCTAGAAAAGGTTCTCGTATTTCGAGCGCCACTGCCATGCCCATCTGATCCGCATCGCGCAATAAAACATTTTGCAGATAAGAGCCCATTTCGGCCATACTGACCGATGAAAGCAGATGATTTTCATTTTGAGGGACAGCTGAAACAATTTCTCGGACCCGTTTTAGAGGGTCAGCCGCCGTAGTAAGGCGATCTAGCTCTTTTTGTGTGAAGACGCTGCGAACGAGCGGATAAGCGGTTTCCAGACGAATCTCATCCTGTGCCAACAACTCGGCAATTTTTTCGGCAGCGGCTGTTTTTTTTCGCAACTTAAGAAGCGATCCGGCGGCAATACGCGCACTGCGTGGAATTCGGTTAATCCAAGTCTTTTTCTGTAATTCACTCATGCGCCGAAAAACATCATAGCCGGCAAATAACTCATCTCCTCCTATCCCACTCA
>CALPON020000136.1 GCA_943325195.2 Sphingobacterium thalpophilum
GACGATAACATTAAGTCAGTAGTACTTGGTGTGAACGATTCTATTTTACGTGCTGATGACCGTATTATTTCTAACGCCAGTTGCACCACTAATTGCGCGGCACCCATGTTAAAGGTGCTCGATCAATTTGGGATTGCAGATGCTTTTATAACAACGGTACATTCCTACACGAGCGATCAACGTCTGCAGGACGCCCCGCACAAGGATTTGCGAAGAGCACGTGCAGCAGCCATGAGTATTATTCCAACCTCAACAGGTGCAGCGAAAGCCATCACCAAAATTTTCCCTCACCTCGAAGGTAAGATTGGTGGCTGCGGCATGCGTGTTCCGGTGCCTGACGGTTCGCTTACCGACATTACCTGTGTCCTTACTCAAATACCGACCCCTGCTCAAATCAATGCCGCATTTAAGAAGGCAGCAGAAGGCGACTTGAAGGGCATCATGGAGTACACCGAAGAGCCGATTGTTGGCGTAGATGTAATTGGTAATCCCCACAGCGCTTTATTTGACGCAGAATTCACCAGTGTGGTCGGTAACCTTGTAAAAGTTATTGGCTGGTATGATAATGAATGGGGCTATTCGAATCGTTTGGTAGATCTGTGCGTGAAAATGAATGGCTTGAGTTAAAGTGAAGATTGCGAGTCCTGATCTGTCTACCAGAAGGAGAAAAACAATTGACTATCTGTGGCTTCGCAAATTACTCTTTCACCATAGTGGTTACTATGCCTCAACCGTAAAAGTTCAGGTATTATGGGTTTTTTGAGCCTCCTAACGAATCCTATTGCATAATCTGGGTAAAAGCTATGCATTCAAAAAAGATATTAATTCTCCCACCTAGCGTTTGTGTGAACCCTAGTTAAATGCCAACATTGGAAAATTACCAATCACTCTATAAGGATTGAGGGCGGAAGTTAATATACGATCTCTACCGATAGTCACCGGACCATAATTCACTGTCTCACTTTTAATCATTTTGGGATTTCGGATAATAGATAAACTCAACCCTATTTGATGTTCGAAACTAAGAAAGGATTTCTGAATTTTTGATTCACCAATTTGATAACTCAAACCTAAAGAAAATTTATTGAAATTGTAATTGATTACTTCGGCCTATTCCTTTCTAATGACTTGCTCATTCGACCTGTCAAAAAGCATATAGGAAACCACGTATAAAAGTTGAGCCGTTTCCTGAATAGCACCGCTTGAAATACTTAAGCTGCTTTTAAACCGGTAACCAAACATAATTCCCAAATCAACTGGGGTAGTTTCTGACACTGCAAACTTAATTGGTTCGTAGATTACATTATCGAATAAAAAGCGGGCTGCCAAAAATAAAGTGGACCTTTTTTGGGGCCAATGAATTTTAGATTGTATTTGAGGCTCAATAAAAAATGTTTGTGCCGCTGCAATTCAAGAAGAAAATAGAATGCTTGCAACCATAATAATAAGATTTAAAAAAACCTCTATATAAATAGATCATCAAATATTTTTTGATAATTAAAAACTACTAACTTTTAGTGTATACCTCAAAATTTCATTCGCTAATACCCAAAACAAACTCATGGGCTATTTTAAATCTTGAGTTGGCAATAGTTTTTTCTGGCTTCGAAAATTAAACTTTCTCGCGATCTGAAAACCAAAACCACTTCCACGTGAATAACTTCTTACTCTTGCAGTCTGTCTGTAATTCGGTCCGGTAACATCCATTTGTAAGCTATAACCACATAAAGTACGAAAGCCGAATTCAACAAAGGTACGCAACGTGAATATTTCTCTGCCCTTGTTCTTAATTTCTATCCCGTAATTAAAAGCGATCATTGGAAAGTTACCAAGAACTCTGAAAGGAGCGATGATTGAAGATAATTCCCGATCTCTGCTAATAGGTGCGGAACTGAAGTATAATGTATCAATAAATTTGACTTTTGGATTGCGAATTATCGAGAAACTAAAACAGATAGTATGTGCAAAGCTCAGATTTGTTTTTTTAATTTTAAATTCACCGGCCTGATAATGAAAATTTAAAGGTAGTTTATTAAAAAAATAATCTATAATCGTTGCCTGCTCGGTAGTCATGAATGTTTGAAAAGTTGTATCATATGGAACAAACGAAATAACATACAAAAGCTGAGGCGTCTCTTGAATGATTCCTGTTGAAATACTCAAACCTTTTTTAAATCGGTAGCCAAACATTATTCCATAATCTATTGGAGGTACCTCATGGGTAGCGAATTTTATAGGTTCATAATTTACATTATCAAATGAATAACCAGTAGCTAAATATAAGGTGGATCTTTTTTCAGTCCAATGAACCTTAGATTGAATTTGAGGCTCAATAAAAAAAGTTTGTGCCCCGACAAAGCGGGAGCACAAACTTACAGCTACTAACAAAATAATCCGGAAATAATACATATCTCTTTATTTAGCAAGAGCTATTTTTTTGAGTAATGATCTGAGGGGTCGTTTTCAAAATACCATTCACCCCCGTATCAAAAATAAAGAAAAATTTGGTACACAGCGCGTTTAATGGAGTTCCAGAGGAATACATTAATTGTGTCTTTTGCCACGTAGTTGATCCGCCACCAAAATTCATGTTTGTAAAAGGACCTGAGACCGCGCCACATTTTCTCTTTAAGAAGAAATTATCAAACCGCAATTGAACATCAAATATGGTGACTTTGGCTTTTGACAAATCATCTCTCTGTTCCCACGTATACCTTACTGCAAAATAAATACCATAACGGTTATAATCCTGTTTCCCTGCGATTCTAAATCCTGTTGGGTTTCCTGTGGTTGTATGTGTAACCTGAGTAACTGGCGACCCAAAAGAACCTATTCCACTATCGGAGCAACTTGCAGCTTTCCCTAAATTCGTGGTGTCTCCTGACAACATAGAAAGAACATCATCATCTAATGAAAACTGCAGGATGTTTGTATTTGTCAATGAATTACCCATCAAGGCACTAAATTGGGAAACGTGAAGATCATTTAGTGCTAAAACCCTCTGATTATACTCATCCACTTTGATGAAATAACCTCCAATTTTAACAATTAGATCATTATTGAGAATTGCTTTGATAAAATTCTCTTTATAAACTGTATCAATCGTTCCTCCATGTACAGAGTCCGCCGTTAAATTAAGATTATTATAAAGAGAATTGTATGAAGAAGTATTGATCAAGGTATTTGCGAATTGCTGTCGATCCTCTTCCGACCAATCTTCAATGATTGATTGATAAGATTCGATACTTTCAAAATCTAAAATATTTTGATTGTTAATTGTAACAAAGTCGTACTGTGCGACGCGATGCCCACTAGTGGCGACTGTTTCAACTAAAGCTTTGTTATCTAATTTTTCAGGTGAGGGCACTTTTTTATTACACGCAACTAGTGTAACAAACAATATTGTAGCAACTGATACCGCAATACAACATTTCTTTTTTGTAATCATCTTTCTAAGGTTTTTATAGTTTATAAATGATCTGCTAAAAAAGTGCGCACGATTTCAAACAGATGCAACAAACATATTCTACCTAAGCAGCAACGGCAATACCCGATGTCGGGTAATTTACACAATATATTATCTTTTTTTGTCGTGTTTCCGACAAAACGCCTCTGAAAAAAGTAAGAGAACTAATTACAATCCACTTTTTTTATTCCTATGGCGGAAGGTCCCCCTGCACAGGCATTGACCTGACGGTGGATGCAGAAAAAGGAGGCAGGCATCAACATTCTTCTTTTGTTATTGATGGTAATGGCAATGCCATCTACATCACACGCTCACGAAAATTTAATTTTCCTAAATTTAAAAACGAATGGAAGCCCGTTGTAATAGACTAATTTAAGATACACCTCCTTTTAAATAAAAAAACCGACAAGACTTGTCGGTTTTTTTATTTAAAAATCAAACGTAATCTGTCCATCTCCCTCTAAAAAGTCCTTCGCATTGTCGCTATTCAATTTTTCCATTGCCCGACGGTGAAGTTCCATGGGCGAGAGACCCGTTTTTTCTTCATCGGCGGACAGAAACTTTTTTGCGGCTTTGATTTCCTCCGGCTCACGCAAATTAATTTCTTTTACTTTATAGCTACTGAGTTTGCGGCCCTTCGCTTTCATGTTGACGACCGGACTAAAGTCCACCATCTTAATTATCTCTTGTGGAATCTCCGTTCCTTTTTCCTTCTGAAAAATTACTTCAATCACCGGATTAACCTGCGAGGTCACCAGCTCAATACGTGAGGCTTCGTTTTCAGTAATAAGCAGTGTCTTTGCTGCCGTCATCTCCGGTTCAAAGCGCTTGGTAAAATACGACTTGCTAATGCCGTCGTAATACACACAGGTCAGTGTCAGATTCGGGAAAAATTTCTCAATCAATACAATGTCCTCATCGAAATGATTCAGCAACTCGTAGGTATACAATTTGTAAAACCCTTTCGCGGAAACCGTCAGAATTTTGTCGTCCGCTTCAAACTTACCGAGATAGGTGCCTTTTTCATCTTTACTTAGACGATGCGTTTTCTCATCAAACCAGTAATCTTCCCCTTCCAGTGTTGAACTGCCTTTTTCTTTTAAGGTCACTTTGTTCACCGTGTATTTGGTCACAATATTACCAACAGCACCACGCGCTTTCACTTCCATTTCTGAAAAGTCAATTGGCAGTTCGAGTTTCCGCAGACCAGCAACAGCGCGGAGGTGAACAATAACTTTTTCGCTTTCCCCATTTGGATTCACCGTAAACCAATAGGTATTAGAGCCGGGAGTTCCTTTTGTTAAATCGTATTCTTTATCACGGGTCACACCGGTCACATTAAACCGTTTCATAAACGTAATGCCCTTCGGTCCGTCCCTATAAATCATGTGATACGTTGTGCGGTCATCATTTTTCTTAAAGATGGCCACATGAATAATATCCTTGCCCACAAACGTTTTATCAGAGACTTTAAAGACTTTCATTTTTCCTTCTTTGGTGAAGGCAATAATGTCATCAATATCGGAACACTCACAGATAAACTCATCCTTCTTTAAACCAGTTCCAATAAAGCCCTCAGCGCGGTTCATGTATAACTTTTCGTTAGCCATGACAACCTCGGTCGCGATAATGGTTTCCAGTTGTTTTGTTTCTGTTTTGCGCTCGCGTCCAGTGCCGTATTTCTTTTTTAAATTTTTGAAATACTCCACGGCATAATCCGTCAAATTTTCCAGATGGTGTTTCACGTTTGCAATCTTCTCATCCAGATCCCGCATGTGTTCTTCCGCTTTTATGCTGTCAAAACGGGTGATACGAATCATCGGAATTTGCGTCAGGCGCTGAAGATCATCATCGCTGATGTCCCGCATTAATTTTTTGCGGAAGGATTTAAATCGGTCGTATAAATAAACGTATAAAGTTTCACGGGTAGAATACTTCTTAAAGTCGATGTACATTTCTTCTTTAATGAAAATCTTCTCCAAGGAAGCAAAATGCCATTTCTCTTCGAGTTCTTTCTTCTCAATCTCCAACTCCAGCTTTATGAGCGCCAGTGTTTGCTGAGTCGAAATGCGAAGGATCTCGCTCACCCCCACAAAACGTGGCTTATCATTTTCAATGATACAGGCGTTCGGCGAAATACTGAGCTCACAATTTGTGAATGCAAAAAGCGCATCAATGGTCTTATCCGGCGAAATGCCAGGCTGCAGGTGAATCAGAATCTCAACGTTCTCGGATGTATTGTCCTCGACCTTTTTGACTTTGATTTTTCCTTTATCGTTCGCTGCAAGTATGCTGTCAATCAAAGAGCCCGTTGTGGTGCCGAAAGGAATCTCAGAAATAACGAGGGTCTTTGGGTTTAATTCTTTAATACGGGCACGGACTTTAATTTTTCCTCCACGCAGTCCGTCTTTGTAATCACTAAAATCCGCAATACCACCGGTCGCAAAATCTGGATAAATGCTGGCTTTCTTTCCTTTCAGAATTTGAATGGAAGCATCGATGATCTCGTTAAAATTATGGGGTAAAATTTTACAGGCCAGTCCCACCGCAATCCCTTCCACGCCCTGTGCAAGGACCAATGGAAATTTTGCAGGCAGAGTGTTGGGTTCGCGGTTACGACCGTCATAACTTAAGCCCCAGTTCGTGGTCTTGGGATTAAACACCACCTCCTGCGCAAATTTTGACAAACGCGCTTCGATGTACCGCGGCGCGGCAGCTGAATCACCGGTTAATATATTTCCCCAGTTACCTTGGCAATCAATTAACAGGTCTTTCTGACCCATGGCCACTAGCGCGTCGCCAATACTGGCATCGCCGTGTGGATGGTACTTCATGGTATTACCAATCAGGTTGGCCACTTTATTATAGCGCCCATCTTCCAATTCCCACATGCTATGCAGAATGCGTCGCTGCACTGGTTTCAGTCCGTCCTCCATGGCAGGCACAGCCCGCTCAAGTATTACATAGGAGGCGTAATCAATGAACCAGTTTTTGAACATCCCACTCACATGGGTGACACTGTCCACCTCTTTGTGATCTTCCTTCTCCATATCTTCTCCGCTAGTATTCACACTTGTCTAATTTTCAAAAAGCAAATATACGCTTAGGTTGACAAAAATAAAGGAACCGTCGGTTTCTCAAAGCGCAAAAACGAGCGAGATATTCACAGTCCTTCAATAATTAACTAACTAACGCACAGTATTTTAAATGCCTTATTAGGCTAATACACCACTATTTTTCTTTTCAAAAAGAAAATGGCCTCAGCCAGTTTGGTGTTGAGTTTGGGAGAGGCGTATGCATTCATTCCCGCTTTTTCAAGTTCATTCGCATAGCCATAAAGATCGATTATCTGCGTTTTATAGAGGGTTTCCATGGTCGACCGGCTCTTCAGACTCACATTAATGAGGAGTGAAGCCAGTTTAACGGAATAATTAGCCTCCAGAATCGCACTTCCAACATCTTCTTTTGTGTCCGCCACCACTTCAATCAAGTAATCGGCTTCATTTGCATTATCCACCAAACGAATTTCCTGCCCTTGAAATTTTTCGCGGATAAAACTTTCAAGGGCCGTCCTATCGGTCGGCAGGCCTAAATTTCTCTCCACACTGCTGATGTGTAGGGTGATGTTGCGGACTTCCGCCTGTACTTTTAATTTATTGGTGGATATAAACTGACTGAGAATCACGAGTCCCGCACGACCCACCGAATCAGAACCCATTAAAGTATTTACATCGGGACTCAGGGAAAAAGCCACGCGTTGATTGACGGGTTCTACCGTTGTCACTTTCAATTGCATATCACCGCCACTGTTGGTGAATGCATGATCGACTACGCTGACCCGGTCGTCATCGCTGTTAACGACAAAAGGAAAATTCTGAAGCGGCGTCTTCCCACTAATCTGCAAACGGTAGGAAAGCGGCAAATACGAAGGCTGATAGGGCTTCAGCACCGGCAAACTC
>CALPON020000137.1 GCA_943325195.2 Sphingobacterium thalpophilum
GAACATCAAACAAAGACCGCTCTGCGCGCAGCCTTGCGATTAGCGCGCCAACCATCGCGGTAAAACCCAGTAGTGAATTGAAAACAGGTCCTCCGACATCTTGGCCTACTAGGCATACACAATGAGAAATCCTTGAAAATAAGAGATACGAACCTTCGCCTCTGCGCAGAAAACCACAAGGGAATGAACTCAAAAATCCATCAAAAGATTCAGGTCAGAAAAGGCCCAGCAGAGCGAACAGAAAAAAAACTGAAGGAAGTACGGCAGAATAACTCAGCCCCTAGGCCGCTTTACGCATCTTGTTTTTAAGAGCAGAGAATAAGATCGGCAAAACAGACAGCAAAATAATGCCCAGGCAAACCAGATCAATGTGTTTACGAATCAGTTCCACACCACCGAGTAAATAACCAGCAATGCTCAGACTGCAGACCCAAAGGGCGCCGCCAATCACGTCAAAACTGAAGAAACGACGGTAATTCATTTCACCGATGCCCGCCGCAAAAGGGGCAAAGGTCCGCACAAAAGGAACGAAGCGCGCCATGATGATGGCCTTAGTTCCGTGTTTTTCGAAAAATTCATGTGTCTTGTCAAGGTATTCTTTTTTGACCAAGGCTTTGCCTTTGAAATTGAAGGCGAACACTTTGAGACCAATTTTTCTGCCAATCCAGTAATTACAATTGTCGCCAAGAATAGCAGCAACCAGCAATAAGCCAATCAGTACCGGAAGACTTAAAGGTGCCACGCCGCCTGCTGTCGTGGGAACACAAAAGAGTCCCGCAGTAAACAAAAGTGAATCACCAGGTAAAAAAGGCATGGCGACGACGCCCGTCTCAATAAAAATAACAAGAAACAAGACTACGTATATGAGTGTCCCGTAAGTCGCAAACAACCATTCAAAATCCAGATGAAGGATGTGTTTAAATAATTCTACCATAATTTTATTGTCCTACTTCTTCTATATACCCTAAAATACCGCCACGCAGGTTATACAAGTTGCTGAAGCCAAGTTGAGATTCTAGGGCGTTGATCACCGTCGCGCTGCGTTTGCCGCTTCTACAGTGTACCACCACTTGTTTGTCTTTCGGAATTTCTTCCGCGCGATCCATCACTTCACCCATGGGGATTAAGATGCCATTTAAATTCGCTTCTTCGAATTCATGTTCCTCGCGCACATCGATTAATATAAAATCGGCATGCTGGTCTTTGAGCTGTTTTAATTCAGCTGGACTGATTTCTTTCATGTTACTTAAGTCGATTGTTTAAAGCTTTCCGGCAGAAACGTAAAAAAGGTATCACCGCGGAGCCCCAGTCGCAGGGTTTCCAGGGGAATCACATCATCCACGCCGATATTTCCCAGGTTCACATTGGCACCGAAAAGTTTCAGGAAATACACCTGCTGACTTTTCTGAGGCGTTTCCCAGATAATATTTTCAATTTTTATTTTCGCAACAATACGGTTAATCAGCATCGTGTGCGCACTTCCATTCTTATGATAAATACCAACCGTGCCGCTTTCGCGTGCTTCCGCAATCACTTTGTCAGCGCCAGCGGCAAGTTCATTCTCCATCATGTTGATCCAGCGGGCGGGATGGATGATGACCCCCTCTTCCTTACTGCCAACTTCACTTAAAACCGTATAATCTTTAGAGAGAATATTAATGTACTCACATTTTTTATCATGCTCCAGTTCAATGCTGCCGTCGCTGACCTCCGCACAATCCAGACCCAGATCAGCAATATACCGCTGATAGTCCTCAAACTGATTGCGAATCACAAACGCTTCAAAAAGGGTGCCGCCCACATAGACTTTCATGCCGGCATTTTTATACAATTTAATTTTTTCCTTTACGTTTTTGGAAATCAGCGAAGTGCCGAATCCCAATTTAATAAAGTCGACATACTCTGCTGAAGTAGAAACAAAGTCTTCTGCCTGGCGGAGGCTGACCCCCTTATCCATCACCATGGTGGTGCCATTTCTGCGGGGTTTCACGTCGCGCTCAGGCAACTGTGAAAGATTAAAATTATAAAGTGGACTCATATTAATTTTTGCGACTCGAGATCAAAGATAGAATTTCTGCGTCATTTTGTAAAACCGGCGAATATTCAAACACTTCTTGATGTTTTGTGTAGTCTAAGTCCAGTGCGCGGTTGAGCATCACAATCGACTCTTTGCGCCGCTGCTTGTCCAGCAGCACCACAGATAGCCGGTAGAACAGTTCTGCCACCTCGGGAAAGCGCTTAACACCTTCTTCTAGGGTACGCACGGCTTCATCAAGGTACCCGTTTTGGTGCAGGAGTTTACTGTAGTCGAGCCAGACATCAAAGTCCGTATACTCGAGCTCAATCACCCGCTGGTAAGCCAGCCCGGCCTCTTCAATAAAACCAAGCTTCTGCTGAATTTCAGCAAAAACATACCAATACTCCGATTCATTCGGATTAATTTCCAGTGCCTTTTTTACATAATGTACCCCTTCGGTGAGACGGTTCATGGCATCCAGTACCACCCCGATTCCCAGCCAGGCATCCCCGTTAGCGGGATCAATCTTCACACACTTATTGTAATTGACGAGCGCTTCTTCGTACTTTTCCAAGTTTTCGTAACACTCCCCCATGTAATAATAGGTGGTGGGTTCCTGGTCCTCATACTTAAACGTTTCTTTATAAACGGCGATTGCCTCTTCAAAACGATTTAACTGCGCTAATGAATTGGCCTTATTAAAATAAGCGGAACTAAATTGTTCATTAATGGCTAGGGCATAATCATAAGCCTCGATCGCCTTTTCAAATAAACTAATCCGCGCGTACCCGAGTCCCAGATTGAACCAGGCAAAATAACTGTAGGGGTGGTTATCGATGTATTGCTCGTAAAAAGTAATGGCTTCATCGGACTTACCCGTCAGGTCAAAACAAAGGGAAAGCTCATTGAGGGCCACTTCATTTTTGGGATTAATGCGGATTGCCTTTTTGAGGTAATAGAGGGCATCATCCGCCTTGTCCTCATTCAGGAATTCAAGGCCCAGTGCGACATACACTTCGTCCTTATGTTCGGCAAGGGGAATGGCATTTTTGAAATTCTCGATGGCTTGTTCACCAAGCCCCATCTGACTGTAGATATAGCCGCGGGCCATATACAGCTCGAAATTATTATGTTCGATTTGCTCCACTTCATTTAGAATGTGGAGTGCCTCGTAGGTGTAGTGCTGACTCGAAAGATATTGCGCCTGCCGGATTTTGATGATGGTTGAAAACGGAAACCGCTCTAAGCCATAATCAATCGCCTTTTTTGCAAGGTCGTAGTTGAGCCATTGTAAATAATAATCAATGATCTCTTCTATATCGTCTGCGTCAAAAAAATGTGTTTGTCCAGTGGACAACATTTCTTCGAACTTCTTCAGATTTTCTTCAAATTCTTTGTCGCTCAGTCCCTCTGCATCATCATCTTCAAAAGCGCTCATACCATATACTCTTTGTTAAAATTAAGGCTATAATTGAAGTAAAAAGGGTTGATTTTGTTAAATGTTTTTATAATAAAGGGTTAAACCGCCATTTTCAGCGCTCAAACAGCGCGAAGCTGTGCTATGTATGTATAGTAACTAGGCTATGAATTAGGCAGCGGGCATCTTAACTGAGTGGCGCAGCGCCGCCAACGGATGAATCGGGTAGTAGGCAGGTCAGATTGATCCAACTTTCAGGATGACTTAAATAAAATTAAAAAGGTAAAGGATCCTATTCAAAACATGAGCCCTTAAATTAAGCGCTTGTAATAGAAATCAGTCGTTTAATTTCAGCTACGGATAAACAATTTTATCAGTTCACTTGCCTTTTGATAAAGCTCGAATTTTTCGGAATCAAACTCAAGTTTTTGGTTTTGTTATTCGCGGGCGTCAGAGCAGGTGATGAGTGGAGTGCAGGTGTGAGGGTGAGAGTGAGAGTGAGTCGAGTGCAGGTGTCAGAGCGAGTATTGACTCGAGTGCAGGTTTGAGAGCGAGTATTGAGTTGAGCGCAGGTGTCCGCTCTCGCTCCCACTCTCACTCTGATTTTGTACTCCGCGGGTCAGATTTATCGAACTTTCTTGCCGATTTTGACTGAATGAAAAAAATTAGATGTATCATGAAATTGAAGCACGAGTACTGCTCATTCCTCAAGACTGTCGTTAATTTCCGATTATCTCGACTCGTTTTAGCGGACCCGAAATGGAACAAAAAAATCCGCCCTTGAAGAGCGGATTTTTAATAATTAATAATTAAAACTTATTCAGCGAGTAGCGCACGGGAAATAACGATGCGTTGTATTTCACTTGTTCCTTCGTAGATCTGCGTAATTTTCGCATCCCGCATTAAACGTTCAACGTGGTATTCTTTCACGTAACCATAACCTCCGTGCACTTGCACCGCTTCCGTCGTCACCCACATAGCCGTTTCACTCGCAAATACTTTCGCCATGGCGCTTTCTTTGTCCAACGGCAGATGCTGATCTTTTAACCAGGCCGAGCGGAAAATCAACAAACGGGAGGCTTCAATTTTTGTGGCCATATCCGCCAGCTTAAATTGAATCGCCTGGTGCTTGCTAATTTCTTTTCCAAATGCTTTGCGTTCTTTTGAATAATTTAAAGCTAATTCATAAGCACCACTCGCAATACCCAGCGCTTGTGAAGCAATACCAATGCGACCTCCGCTGAGGGTCTTCATCGCGAACTTAAACCCGAATCCGTCCTCACCAATGCGATTTTCTTTTGGCACTTTTACATTGTCAAACATTAAAGAATGCGTATCGCTAGCGCGAATGCCCATCTTGTTTTCTTTTGGTCCCACAGTAAAACCAGACATGCCTTTTTCAACAATTAAAGCATTGATGCCGCGGTGTCCCGCTTCAACATTGGTCTGCGCAATTACTAAATAAACCGAGGCACTATTACCATTGGTAATCCAGTTTTTTGTACCGTTTAATAAATAATGATCACCCATGTCCACTGCCGTCGTGCGCTGTGAAGTCGCATCAGAACCAGCTTCCGGCTCACTTAAACAGAATGCACCTATTTGCTCACCTTTTGCCAAGGGCACTAAATATTTTTGTTTTTGTTCTTCTGTCCCGAAGTTTTCAATTCCCCAGCACACCAATGAGTTATTCACGCTCATAATCACGCTGCAGGAAGCATCCACCTTTGAAATCTCTTCCATGGCCAGCACATAAGAAATGGTATCCATTCCCCCTCCACCGTATTTCGGGTCAACCATCATGCCCATAAAGCCGAGCTCAGCCATTTTTTTGATTTGCTCGGTCGGGAATTTTTGATGCTCATCGCGCTCAATTACCCCTGGTTTTAACTCATTCTGCGCGAATTCTCTTGCCGCTTTCTGAATCATTAAATGCTCCTCTGATAACTCGAAATGCATGTGCTTATTTTTAGACTGGTTAATAGTATTTTTGTCATGGCAAATATACGGGTTGATGGCCAAACGGCAATTGACCAGTTAAAAATTAATTATATGTCGGAAACTAAACAAAAGACACGGGTACTTGGTTTGATGAGTGGTACCTCTCTCGACGGACTGGATTTAGCACTTTGTGAATTCAGCGAGACCGGGTCTGGGACCGCCTTCCGCATCCTGAAATCCCTTACTTTGCCCTATTCTAAAGACTGGAGTAATCGCCTCAGTCAAGCGCATCTCCTTTCCGCAGAAGCGTATTTTAGCCTGCATGCCGCCTACGGACGTTTTTTAGGGGAAAGCGTGCGCCAATTCCTCAAAGATGCCCCTGCACCCATCTGTATTGGTTCTCACGGCCACACTATTTTCCATCAGCCGGCCCTGGGTTTCAGCACACAGTTAGGTTGTGGTGCCACGCTGGCAGCAGTTTCGGGCATTGACACGGTAAATGATTTTCGATGCGGAGATGTCGCGCTAGGGGGGCAAGGCGCGCCCTTAGTACCTTGCGGCGATGCTTTGTTATTTGGTCACTATGAAGCCTGTCTCAACATTGGGGGTATCGCCAACATTTCCTTCGGAAGTCATGATCAACGCCAGGCCTTCGATATTTCTCCTGCCAATATGCTCTTGAACTTTTTAGCCGGCAAAAAAAATCAGCCCTACGATGCAGGGGGAGAAAGCGCCCGGCGAGGACAGATACTCCCTCACCTTCTAAAAACGCTGAATGATCTACCTTTCTATCAAGTCCGGGGCGCACGTTCTCTGCAAAGGGAATGGTTTGAACAGACCGTTCTTCCTCTTTTACCAGCAGCATCTGCAGACGATTTATTAGCCACCTGCACCGAGCACATTGCAGAACAAGTGGCGGCGGTCGCCCGTACATCCAATATCAAGGAAGTACTGATCACCGGTGGCGGCGCTTACAATACTTTTCTGCTGGAGCGAATGAAAGCCAAAGCAGACATTAAGTGGATAGTACCAGCCGATGAACTCATTCAGTTCAAAGAAGCCCTCATCTTTGCTTTCCTCGCCTACCGAAGGGCGCGGGGCGAAGTCAATGCATTGGCATCGGTGACCGGGGCCTTGCGCGACAGCTGCACAGGCGCCTGGCATAAAGCCTAGTGTGCTGATGACTTAAATCCCTTACCACGGTTATGCACTTTTTCCACCCATCTTTGTTTTGAATTTTGAACGGGTAGCCCCACCCATCCACTCATCCAGGCTGCGTCGAGAGAAAAATTCATGCTAATATTTTAGTAAACCAGTAAGTAATCACCACAGTCGAAATTTAGTTTTTAGAAGAAAGGTTTGGGCGTGTCCCTTTCAGCAGCTTTAAACTGTTCTGAAGCTGAAAGGGTCGGGCCTGCGCTACTCGCTTCCTGTTGCCTCGTGACACCTCGCAGCAACAGGAGAGCTCAAACAGGCCGCTTAGTCCCTCACGCCGAAACTTGGCAGTGCACGCTGATCTCAAAATTATTTCTATCTTTCGGTATAAATCAGTTTCATGAAGAAAATCTACCGCTACCTTTTGGCAGTATTAGCTTTACAGCCCATCCTTTTCTCCGCCCAAAGCCCTTGCAGCGGAGTCCCCGCCACTAATACAGTTATTGCCAGCGTCACAAATCTCTGTCCCGGAAACACGGTCACACTGAGCCTTCAGAATCCCTATACGACTTCGGGCATGCTTTATCAGTGGGCGTATTCAACGGCTTCTGCGGTTGGACCTTGGACGGCCTTGAATGGCGCTAATGCCGCCGTTCTTATAACAACTACACTCTCACTTTCCGGCTGGTACACTTGCGTCATAGCGTGTC
>CALPON020000138.1 GCA_943325195.2 Sphingobacterium thalpophilum
AAGAGGCGGAAAGGAATGCTGCAGAGCAATAGCGCTTAAAAAATAAACACTAAGGCACATAGGGAGAAGATATTGATGAAAGGCGGTTTACAAAAGATAAAACTTATCAAACATCTTGGTATGGAGATTAATGCCTGAGGGATCCCCCCTATTCCCAAGAATTGACGCAGAAGATTGGTGGCACATGTTTTGCAAATTATAGTTTTAAAACCGTCATTCTTAAAGCTATGCGATCTATTTTTTTAATTTTCCCATTACTCAGTCTTGCCGCAGCGGCTCAAACGACTGCCTCGATTACTGCCTCTGAAGTACTAGTCACCAGTCCTCCCGCTCAAGCCAGTACCAGCACACCCAGCCTGCTGACAGCTTCCGATCTATCATCGTCCGAAAAAACCACTTATCTGGATTACAAAAGTGTTTACGCAGCCGCAACACTTGAAGAGGAAGTGAAAATGGCGACAGAACGCTTTCGACTCAGTCCCGACCAGCAGGAGCTTTGGCTTTCCGAAGCAACAGATCGTCGTATTGTTGAAAAACAAGCACAAGAAAAAATAGAAAAAAAATCTAGCAGTTTCGAACTAGAACCTGTCTATAGGGGACTCAGAATGAGTCAGAATAACTTTTATAATATCATGATCAGCCACATGAATCCAGCTCAAAAGCAGGCCTTTGAAACCGATCGCCTCGTTTTGCAGGAGAAACAACAACGTTTGGCAAAACTCCCTCCTACTCCCCCAGCTGCTCCTACCGTGACATTGATACCAGTTGACTCCGCTACCATCAAGGAAAACCAAGAAGTCAAAATGAAAGAGAAAGTGAAAAAGAAGAAAAAGAAATAAGTAGGGCGTTTTGCATGCGGACATTCTACGATGCTTAGTTTATCTTTAAAAAAGAGGCTGTCCACAATTAAGGTCTACAAGTTTCAAAATGGCGAGCGAAATACATTTTAAATGGACCTTAAAGTAATCCTTCGTCCGAAAAACTGAGGTAGCGCTGGTCCCCAATAATGAGGTGATCCAATAGACTAATATCAAACAGTTTAAGACCTTCCTTTAGTTTGCGGGTGATTTGTTTATCCTGTTCACTGGGCAGCAATTGACCGCTGGGATGATTATGCGCAATAATAATACCGCTGCTATGCTGTTCCAAGGCCTCCCTGCAAATGAGGCGGACATCCACCACGGTGCCGGAGATGCCACCTTTGCTGAAACAGACTTCCTTCATGACCTGATTGGCGCGATTCATAAAGAGGACCCAAAATTCCTCATGCGGCAAATCCTGCAAACGTTTTTTGAGAATCTCAAAAGCATTCAGACTGCTGCTGATTTTGTTCCTCTCTGGGGCATCTTCTTCTTTCCGCCGCCGTCCCAATTCAAAGGCGGCGCTAATAATCACGGCTTTTGCCAATCCCACTCCACGAAATTTCCTTAAATCACCTATGGGCAGACGGGCCAGCTGATTGATGCTGTTGCCATGGTCCGCCAGCATGCGACGGGCGAGCTGCACTGCCGTTTCGTTACGATTGCCTGAACCGATCAGTATCGCCAATAATTCAGCATCACTAAGCGCCTGCCGGCCAATACCCGCCATTTTTTCCCGGGGACGATCATCCTCCGCCAGTTGTTTGATATTTAAGTGTCTTGGACTTTCTTCCATCGTTTATGAGACTTTATTTACAGAATGTAAACTGTTAATTTGTTTTACAGAAGGGTGATTCTGCATTTGTGTACTTTTGCAAGCGCATGGCTATTTTCAGAACCGAATCCACTCACATTTTTAAGAACAGGGACTTCACACTTTTTATCCTGGTCCGTTTATTTTTAACCTTGGCGATTCAGATGCAGTTCAGTACGATTTACTTGCAGATTTATTACGAGTATACCAATAATGAGTTAGTCCTTGGATTCATTGGTCTGACCGAGGCCATTCCCTTTATTCTGACTTCATTTTTCAGCGGACATGTGGCCGATTTATTACCCAAGAAACGCATCATCAGTGGCAGCGCGATTCTGTTGATGTTCGGGGCCTTGTTTTTATACTTTAATTCCGCACCCTTCTTTAGCTTTTTAAAGGAGGCAGGCCTAGCCGTTTTATTTACGATTGTCTTTTTATTTGGCATTATCCGTGCTTTTCTTGGCGCTTCTACCAATCCTTTTTTAAGTCAACTGGTTCCGCGCACTTCTTATACACATTCTGCCACCTGGAATAGCACGGCCTGGCATACGGGTGCTATTCTGGGACCAGTCGTCTCGGGCATTCTGTATGGTTTTGGTGGAAAGTATCATGCGGACTGGTGCCATTTAACTGAGGTTATTTTATTTCTACTCTCCTTGTTTCTGTTGGCACAAATTAAAAACAAAGGTTTGCCGCAGGTCCGTGAAAAAAAAGAGTCCATGATTGAAAGCATGAAGGTAGGACTCCGCTTTGTCTTTCGCACCCGCATGATCCTCAGCGCTATCTCTCTCGATTTATTTGCAGTGCTTTTCGGAGGAGCAGTGGTACTTATACCTGCTTTTACGGACAAGATTTTGCATCTTGGTCCGGAAGCATATGGGCTACTAAGAACCGCACCAGCCATTGGCGCGGTCATCTCCGCTTTTATCATGGCTGCTTATCCCCCATCGAAAAAAGCGGGCGTGGCTTTGCTCTGGAGCGTTGTCGCTTTTGGTATTTTTACAATCCTTTTTGGCCTTTCTACCTCTTACTGGTTAGCCTTTGTCATGTTATTTCTAACCGGTGCCTTTGATAATGTGAGTGTAGTGATCCGCCACAGCATTTTGCAACTGATGACACCGGATAATATGAGGGGTCGTGTCAGTGCCATTAACAATATATTTGTCGGCAGCAGCAACGAGATTGGCGCTTTTGAAAGTGGAGTCACCGCCAGAGCCATGGGCTTGGTCAATTCCATTGTCTTTGGAGGTATCATGACCATTGCGACAGTGGCAGGCGTGCACCGTATTAATCCAGAACTAAGCAAAATGGATCTCAAAAAAATTCAATAACCACTAAATTAGATGAGCAGCTACCTCCTGTTTCCTGCTGCAAAAATCCAGTCCTTTCTGCCTGCAGCTGAATTCTTTGAGCGGTAGTCCCTTTATTAGCTCCAACTAAGCTATTTAGCTTCTCAACTTGCACCCAGATCTCCGACTTCAAGATTAAAAAGAGCACAGCAGGACTGGCCTTCATGAAATGGCCAGTTGCTGTGCCTTTCATTGCTAGTTAGCGGGACCCTCTTCGATCGTATTGGCGACAATTTCGGTGGTGTACTTTTTCACGCCGTTTTTATCGGTGTAGGAGTTGGTGCTAAGTCGCCCTTCTAGGCTGACAAAGGTCCCTTTTTTAAGGACGCTTTCCATCCTCTCTGCCAATTTTCCCCAGGCCTTTACCAAATGCCACTCTGTGCGAGAAGCTGCTTCTCCATCACTCTTACGATACGTTTCATCCGTTGCCAGACTAAAACTTATCAACTTACTATTCTCGAATTGTTTTACTTCAGGATCCTTACCTAAGCGCCCTGCTAATTTTACACTGTTCATTTTTTTGCGTTTTATTGGGTTTGTATTCTACTAATTAAGTGCCGGCGTCTATCCTCTGGCGCAATCAGGCGACTTTTAAGGGACCGTTGACATCCAGATTCGGCAGTGAAATAACAAGAGCTTCTCTTTTTCGCCGCCGGTTTGCCTTGCGGACGTGAGCCCTTTTCTTTTTAAGCGTTTGACGGTAAAACGCGGAAAGACAAGCGAGTCGCAATTGAAGACCCGCAAGAGCAGCAAGGGGTGGACCCTTCAACTGCACATGATACTTTTTGTGTTTCATTTTTTTTGTTTTGATTATCAACTCATGTTTGGGTGCGCAAGCTGCCTGTTCCGGAAACAAGAGAATGCCGCTTGGACAAAGATGATGGTCAGATACAAAATTAATCGGTTGTTAAGCATTTACAGTCGATTGTAGTCGACTGTAAATGTTTGTTGGGAGAGTAAGTGAAGAAAGTGTCTTGGAGGAATCAGAAATAAACTTCACAACAAGCGCTTGGCGCAGTGAATGATGAATTCCTGCGCCAAGCGATCGCATAGGAGTCGAAGCCTGCCCTTCTTAATTTCTGCCATTTATTGATCACAGTATGGCGGGCTTCCACTAGATGATTGAAAGTTAATGCGATCTGTGTTTAGCATAAAATAGTAATAATGGAGGCCTGCAGTCGCGTGCAAGTAGTGCAAACTTTTTTATCGGTAGCTTCAGATTACGCTCTCCACACAAATGAAGATTAAGTTTGTATTTGGGATCTTTTTTTAGAACAGTAAAATTATAATTCCCTACGCATAATTAAGTCCGTCTGCTCATCTGTCCCTAATAAAAAAACATGCTCACCCACGACTTTATACCCGTTCTTTTGATAAAACCGAATAGCGCGTTCATTTTTATTCCAAACACCTAGCCAGATGGACTTGCAGTCTTTCTCTCTGGCGCGCTGAAAAGCCTTATCTAAAAGGGACTGGCCAATACCTTGACCGATAAAATTTTTCAAGACATAAATTCGTTCTACTTCTAAAGCCTCATCGTCCTGCTTTTCTGTCTGTGCACTTCCCGTATTTATTTTTAAATATCCTATAATACGGTCCTCAAAAACAGCAAAGTAATGCTCAGAAAAAGGATTTTTTATCTGCTGGCTCATTTGTTCCGTCGTAAAGGTTGAATCTACATACAGCAGCAGGTCCTCTTCACTGTTTTGTGCTGCAAATGCTTCAATAAACGTATGGCGTCCAATTTTAACCAGTTCCTCCACTTCCTGACTTTTTACTAAACGAATCATGAGTTGTAATCGGATTTGTTTTTTTTTACGTGCCGCTGGCAGCATGAATAAGAGAAGCCCAGCTACTGAAAAGAAAACTCCTGCTGGCT
The DNA here is from genome assembly GCA_943325195.2 of Sphingobacterium thalpophilum. Classification (GTDB taxonomy): domain Bacteria; phylum Bacteroidota; class Bacteroidia; order B-17B0; family Aurantibacillaceae; genus Aurantibacillus. The sequence goes on from CALPON020000138.1 coordinate 4,903, forward strand.
GACCGCTGCCTTTCCCGCTGGTCAAAAATGCAAAGCCAAGAAGCAAGCAAAGCACTGCCGTCAAATAAACGATACCGCGCAAAATTTTATTTCCGCTGCGCCAAAATAAAAAAGAAACGATGCTGAAAAAACAAATCAAGACAAGCAGCCGCACTACAAGGCTTTGTAATTCACCTCCTAAAAAAAGCTGAATCTGCCCCGAAAATGAGGTTAAAGGAGCAAGCTGCGTCAATCGTGCCATCAAAGTAATATCTACCTAATTAAAGCAGAAAGATACCGCAAAAAAAATCCTATTCGTAAATTTAATAATCTTTATCGACTAAAACTTCTAGCGAATGGGTGTCCAAGTAAGCGCTGCTGAATTGTTTTAAAGTCAGTAACTACGATTGAAAGCAGCTGCTCACGGAAGCCTTTTTACAGGTAAAAAGAATTGCAGCGCCTTGCCATTCAAAAATACTGCAAGACATGAACTGGAAGCTGGCATTCTATCCTGAACACTTCGTTTATCTAAATTCTAAACCTAGCTAGCTTCATACCATTATCGAAAGTCCAGCTATCAGCATCATGTTTGCAATTTCAGCGAAATTAAGGGATTGAAAATGTCTCTGATTTTTTTATAATAAATTACGCCTTTCGACGTGTTCAGCTCCCCTATGCAGCGCTTCGATTTTGAAGGACAAACAGTTCATCCGCGATTATTTCTGTTACAGTGATTTTATAGCCATCGCGATTGGTGTAAGAGCGATTGGACAGGCGGCCATCAACCGTCAGCTGCGTGCCTTTTTGCAGCAGACGTTCAGCGACAGTTGCCAAGATTCCCCAGGCAAGGACAGTGTGCCATTGCACGTCGGTCACCTTCTCCCCTGCCCTGGTGGTATAGGAATTACTCACGGCGACAGAAAACCGCGCATACCGTTTACCGTTTTCTAAAACCTTCACTTCTGGCGCTGCACCGAGACGTCCGATGACCTGCACATGATTCTGGATCTTTTTCATGATTTCTCTTTTTATACTTCAACTGTTTATTTTTCTAGGTATTTGTCGCAAATAAAAATTAATAGTAGGTGCGACGCTGGTAGCAAAGGTCGATCCGAAGTCCTTGCCAAAACGGTTAAAAAACATTTACAGCCGACTGTAAGGATTTGTAGTCGTTTGTAAGCATTTAATATCTTTTAAATTGAATGATTTCCACAAACTGCAGAGGTGTGGAATGAAAAAGTCATTAGGTTTATTTCCTAAATGATTAATAACCCTAAAACCCAAGAACATGGCTGTATTGATTACCGACAAAAAATCTATCAAAATCCGCACCTTCTGGAAATTATTTCAGAACAATGAGGAGAAACTATTTTTATTTGAAGGAAGGCAGGCGCCTTTACTGACGGAATTGCTCGTTGAGCTCAATAATTTTAAGACCCCTGTGGTAGTAGAACTAAGTCCTGTGATGGCTAATGGTAAAAGACAATTTATCGTTTCAGCCGATGGCATCAAAAAAGGATTTCCTTTTGTTGAAAAAATCGTAGCCATGGCGCCCCCTCTTCAAAAATGGGACGTCATCGCCTTCCGTCAGCCCAAAACCAATTTGACACAAATCCAAATCGGAAAACTAAGGCTTCGTATTTCAGATGTGTACTTTACTTACCAGACTGAAAATACTAAACTTGCAGTGGACCTTTATATCAAAGATTACGCCGATACAGCAGAATATAACATTGCATCCTTTCTGATATTGGATGCACTTATTGGTGAGTACGATACAGAAACAATGTTGGGAAGCATCTCCAGACATCCACTCAAACCGTCGCATATACAGCACTTGAAACCCATTGCCAGTCTGCCCGAAGTTCTTGCCTTCCATAAAAAAGAATTGTTTGGCAATTAATTTATATAATTTTAGGGTCCTGCAGCACTTTGAAAATGGCTGCAGGGCTTGGCAAGCATCCCTGCCTTACCTATCCTTAAAATTCTCCCCTTTAAAACAGAAAAGACAGACCATACAATACCTGATTATTGGTCAGAAAGTAGGTATTAAAGCCCAGTTGACAGCCTTTAAAAGTAGTGAAGAGACCGCATTTGATACTTTTATTCAAAACACCGGTACTCCTAAATACATAACCCACCTGGGCCCCAACAAACTTCCAAAGCCCCTCTTCTGAGCCACCTGCAGATGCCAGAAAAAAAGCGTTCATACTTTGTACATCATGAATATCACTAAAATCCCCTTTGTCATAGCTTGACAATAGGTTTAAATTATAGGACAGACCGGCGATCCATTTGGGACGATTGTACCGATC
>CALPON020000139.1 GCA_943325195.2 Sphingobacterium thalpophilum
GAGGTGAGACCATGACTGATCTCATGTCCACAAACATCTAGTGCTGTAAAAATTTTATAGCTACCGCCTCCGTCACCATAGGTCATCCGTTGACCGTCCCAAAACGCATTCTGATAGTTGGTCCCGTAGTGAACGAAGGATATTAATTTAAATCCTGCATTATTAATGCTGTTGCGGTTATGGATATTGAGGAAATAGTCGTAGGTCCTTTCTGCGCCCCAGTGTGCATCGAGTGCGCCCTGATCAAAGGTTGAGAGACTCCAAGTTGAGGTCGTGCTCGTAAAATTATTTAGAGCGTAGTTCATGGTGTTAAAGAGATTGTAGGTCTCTACACCCAGTCCCCTTGCAGTCTCGCGCAGCGTATGCTGATTATTGGCGAGATCGCAAGTAATGGTTTGTGTACCGCTGTATTTTGTTACAGCAGTCCCCGGTGTGTTGACGGTGCAAATGTGATTTATTTCATTTAGCACCTTCGCACTTGCAGCATCGACGTAAACATCGGCGCGGTAAAGTGGCTCCTCTGCATAAATATTAAATTTATAAGCGCTGTGTAATTGTCCATTGTGTAGCAAAAATACTTTCTCCGCTTTTGGCTGATAGCTGAAACCCGGTTGATTCAGGGTCTGCGCCATAAAGCGCTCTTCCTCTTTGTTTTCCCATTTGTATTTTTTGGCGCCCACCTTTTTCAGCGCGGCGCTCAGAGCACTTTGCTCGGATAAATAAAATTTAGCGAGCGGTGCATCAAAAGCGAACAATTCACCGTTGATGGATTGAAGGCGTTGTTCGCGAAAATGTGCGACAATGACTTTTCCCTGCACGGGAATATTTTGAAAAAGTACCTGATACCTGATGTGTGTGAAGCCTAGTTCATCGACCTCCGTATTTACTTTGGAGAGCGTGCTGCCATTTTCTGCGAAGAGCAGGGCAGTGAGAAAGGTCTGAGCCTCCTTTTCATTCACCCGATATTGTTCCTTAAACAGGAGATAATGCGGTCGCGCTTGATCATCGTTAAGCAGAGATTGTGCATAGATAGAAAGTTTGTTGGACTGAGCACCGAGTACATTGCACAGTATGGTCAGAGCGATTAACAGGTGGAACCTTTTCATGTGAGTTACTTAATATTAAGGATGGCAAGATAGTAATTTGCTATAACCAGCCACCATGTGCTCTTTATTTTAACAATTTTCCAGAATAGTCTGTAGAGTTGCGGCCAGCCTATAGAGAAGAGGTCCGCTATAGAATTTCCTATAGAGGGGGAATCCTTTCCTTGCCTAATTGACAAAAAAAATCGCTTTACAGGCGCAGGCATTAAAAAATACAAGGCGGTCAGACTCCTGTGCGGGGTTTAGCAGTTCATGTGGCGCCCCCCTATTTCTCGACAAAAATCACCTACTCCTGAATTTTTTATATCTTCGTCTAAACCAATGAAAAAATGCTCAAACAATTACTAATTACCGTCTGTTTCCTTTTTACCATTTCAAACTTGCAAGCGCAATGCACGTTTACCTCGAATGTGCCTTATTCAGAAAGCTTCAACACGTTTACTGTCAATAATCAATTACCCACCTGCTGGGCCAGCAGTAGTAGTGTGACCGCATTGACTTTTTCCGGCACAAGCGGTTACGCTGCTTTTTTAGCTAACCCTGCGGGTGTTACGTATTTTTATACCAATGGGGTACAGCTCTATACGAATGTCGTTTATTCCGTGAGCATTTTATACGCGGTTGACCAGCCTGGTATGAATTGGAGCAGCGTTGCCCTCCTCTACTCTGCCAGCCAAACGAGTGCAGCGCTCAACATGATCGCTAACAGCACGGTGGCGGCGGTGTCGAATACGGCCTATGCACAGCTCACAAATACGTTTACTGTTCCAGGTTCTGGCATTTATAATTTCGCCATCCGCGGTGTGTCTAATGCCACCGCATCATCCCAGTATCTCAAATGCGATGATTTTCAGGTTAGTATTCCTTGTAGTGTTTCAGCCAATCAACCTTCGCTGACAGCGGTTTCAAATCCGACAGCAGTGTGTATCGGGAAAAGCGCTACGATCACTGCCAATGGTGGTAACACATATCTGTGGAACACCGGCGCCACGACTAAAAGCTTGGTAGTAACGCCAGCGATCGGCGGCACGCTCCAATACTCGGTATCAAGCACACGCACACTAACGAGCTGCTCCGTAAACACGGTCGTCAACCTAGTTGTCAATGCAAAACCAACTGTGGTACTCACCGCCCCACAAGCTAACTTATGCGCTGGCGGCACGGGTGTGCTATTTGCCTCAGGAGCGCAGACCTATACCTTTGTGGGCTTGCTCAACCTCCTTCCGATTCCAATTCAAACCGTCTCCCCCAACTCTACTACGACCTACTCCGTAAATGGGTCGAATGCGGCGGGCTGTGTCGGTCAGGGGACGGTGACTATTTTTGTAAATCCGAGTCCTAATGTTCAACTAAGTGTTTTTCCGAAAATTGCCTGCAAGGGCGAGCCCGCAACGCTCATCGCTACGGGAGCAAACACCTACACCTGGGCTGGAGGACTTGGCAATGGCTCTTCTATCACGGTTACGCCAGGCGCTACAACCTCTTATACAGTAAACGGCTCTGCTAACGGCTGCGCGGACAATGCAAGCATCACGGTGACTGTTCAAGATTGTTCGGGGATTCCAACACAACAAAGTCAGGATAAATTTGCACTGTTTCCCAATCCTGCATCGCAGGGCATCACCATACAGGTGCCAGCGACGCCAGCCACAGTAGAGATCATGGATATCACAGGACGCCTTGTTCAACTCATCTACGCTGATGATTCGCGTATCGAGGTCCCCTTAGATCTCCCTTCCGGTGTTTACTTCGTGAAAATTAATAGCGCAGGAACACAAAAGGTGATAAGATTGGTCCGCGAATAAATTTTTGAGATTAATCTCGGAGAGTCTTGTAGCACTGTCGCTATAAAAGTTTGAGGCACTAACATTTAAAAAACGGCAACGTGCGGTTCGTCTTTTATTTTTCAGATAGCGCAATGTACTTTTTTAATTCAGTTTGTTTTTCTGCTTGTTTTATTAAAAAGTCTGCCACGTCCGCTCTATTAATTCCGCCGATATTAATTCCTTTGTACAATTTGTTTTCAATCCGGTATTTCTCCGTCAATTGCTTGTCCAATAGTCTTCCTGGCCTAACAACTGTCCAATTCAGATTTGAATTAGTGATCATTTCTTCCATTTTGGTTTTATCAGCATAGACGTCTTTTAAAAAATATTTTAAAAACATCTTTACAAGCCAAGAAACATAATTTTTACTTTCCCCAGATCCAAATCCGGTAACAAAAATAATTGGAATTTCTAGTTTCTTCTCCTCCTGAATTTGCAAAAGTACTTTTGCAAAATCGGAAAAAAGGGTGGTAGCCTTCATATTCTTGCCAGTCCCCAATGTTATAATAAGAGCATCTGCGTTTTGGATAGAATTTAATAGGTCTGCTTTATCAGTAGCATCACCAAGTATCACTTTTAAGGCTTTACTTTTTTCTATTTCAATTTTAGTTCGAGAAAGAGTCGTAATGGAATGATTTCTAGTTAATCCTCTTTTTACTGTTTCTAAACCTATACCCGCTGAGGCACCGATGATCGTTATATTCATTATTCCTTTTTATCGATTTTGTTCTTGAACTGACCGCTAACTTGCCTGTTTAAACTACAAACCCTCGTGTACATTATCAATTTTGAGTGCTTTGGCAAAGGTCTTTTTCGTCTATCCAATGTATATTTTTATTTAAACACTGGCAACTTTTTTCACCATTTAACTTAATATGACCATTAAGATTAGAATGCTGCAGCGATGCTAACCAAATTAGCCTCTTAGTTTCTTGAAACGCTTGATGCGAATGGTGGAGTATCAGGTCATTCGTTCGAATGCTTTTGAGAAAGACTTTAATTAGTGATTACTTGTAAAAAACCGAATGTCAAGGGTAAATTGTTGTTCCGAAAAATCGCTGGATGATGCCTGCCCTGAAGAGATCTTGAAACGGTACTTAATTAAATGAGGCTCACGTCAGTTTTAGTTGACGCAGCAAAATTGTGGCACATTCTAGACCCTTTTCTTTTTGTCACATCGCAGATATACAGAGATGTTCAGCTGGGACCAGTGCGCTCTGAGGGGAAATTAGCGTTTGGAACGTCAGCGTTTACATTAATATTTTTTATGTGTAGTATAAATATTATTATCATTTATTTATGTATATATCGTTTAATTTTGAATTTATAAAAACTAACATATGAAAAAATTTACCTTAACATTTCTGATTGTCTTAGCTTCCATTAGCTGGGTATTTTCACAAGCCCAACCGGGCAATTGCCTCCACTTCGATGGCATTAACGATAATGTCCGCCGGGCTGTATTAAGCGTTAACACTAACAGTGTCAGTGTGGGTATAAGGCTCAATGTAACTGGGACATTAAGTACCAATCAGTACCTATTTTATAATGGCAGCTCAACCACCAATGGATTTGGCATGATGATTCCTTCTGGTAGCACATCGGTTACTATCATTTATGGGGGTTTAAGTAGCATCGCAACAGGATTCACCTTAAGTCCCAATGTATGGACCTTATTGTCGATGACGATTAGTAATAATCAATTAAGGTTTTTTGTAAATGGCACTCAATCTTTTTCAACGACAACAGCTTCAGCACCAAATGCTGCTTCGACTGGGAGTTTTTCAATTGGCTCTGATGACAGTGGAAATCAGAATTATTTAGGATTGATAGAAGAGTTTCGATTTTGGAATCGCACAATTTGTCCGGCAGCAGTTGCATTCCGTGCAAACTGTCAATTAAACGTGACTGAACCCTCTTTAATCGCCTACTACCCATTTAATCAGGGCCTCGCCAGTGCTCCTAATCCAACCGTGACTAGTTTATTGGATGCCACGGCCAACGCGGTTCATGCAGCACTGTTTAACTTTTCTTTAACTGGAACCGCGTCCAACTGGCTTTCTACTACCGGTGCCTTAACTACGTTTTGCGGCATCGCACCGCCTAACGCAACCATTGTTCCAAGCACTTCAGCAATTTGCAATGGTGCCAGTGCAACTTTTACAGTCAATGGCATCAATACATTTTCATGGAGCAACGGATCAACTGCAGCCAGCATTGTCGTTTCTCCCTCTGTTAACACCACCTATTCAGTTATCGGCCTAGACAACGTCAGCGGTTGTATATTTATGGGTTCAAATACCTTGGCTGTCAATCCAACTCCATCCCTAACCCTCGCATCCAGCAATCCTTCTATCTGTCCGAACAGCAGTGTTATCTTAACGGCAAGCGGTGCAAACACGTTTACTTGGAATAACAATGCCTCAACTTCAACTATCGTTGTAACGCCATCTGTAACAGTAAACTACTCCGTGACAGGAACAAATTCTTTCGGCTGTCAAAACTTCGCGTCAATTGGCATTATGGTTTATCCTGCTCCAATCATTAATATTATAGCGAGTTCAGCATCGGTTTGTCCAAACGCTAGCGTCAGTTTAACAGCTACGGGAGGGATAAGTTACAATTGGGGGCCCGGGTCGACAAATTCAACAATTGCAATTAATCCTACTGTAAGCGCCACCTATTCTGTTATTGGCACCACTACTTTTGGTTGTCAAAAATCAGCTTCAGTGACTATAAGTGTTTTCCCTAAACCTACCCTTACACTTTCCGTTAATAATCCGTCGATTTGCGCCGGTAACAGTGTCCTTCTTACTTCCTCAGGGGCCCAAACATTCAGCTGGAGCACTGCTTCAACAAGTAATTCCATCCTAGTTACTCCCACTGTGACCACTTCCTATTCTGTCACGGGCACCAACACATTTGGCTGTAAAGATTTAGCAAGCACCTCTATTACTGTTTTTGCATTACCGAGTGTATCAACAAGTGTCAATAGGAGTTCAATATGTGTGAAAGAATCGGAAACAATTACGGCTAATGGCGCTACCAGCTACTCATGGTCTACTGGGGCCAGCGGTGCTCAAGTTGTTATTTCACCGACAGTCAATGCTGTGTATAGTTACACTGTAATTGGAACGAACACCAATAATTGCAATGCCTCTGCTGTTCAAACCGTTTCAGTGGGGCTCTGCACAGACTTGGAAACTATTTCTGGTCGTTCTATTAACGTGAAGGCTTATCCGAATCCCAACAACGGGAGCTTCTACATTGAGTTAAATGCAGCTTGTTATCTTTCCGTAAAGAATCAACTTGGTCAAGAACTATTAAGTAAAAATATGCACGAGGGCATCAACGAAATCGATCTGCAAAATTTTCCTTCAGGCATTTATTTGGTGAGCATTCAACAACCAAATTTAAACAAGACACTAAAAATTGTGAAGCAATAAGTACTTTCTAAAAAATAAAGAGCCACAGCTAACACCTTTGCTTTAGTGAGGTTCTCACCCACAACAAAAAACCCCCTGATTGCTTTCTTTCAGGGGGTTTTGGTTAAGTGGTTGCAAAGAAACTATACTGACACCGTGGCCTTTCCTTGGCCCCTTCACAATGCAAAAAACGTGCTCTGGTGCGCGTTTTTTATCGTTATTCGTGGATCCGGAGAGATTACCTTCGGTGATCTCATTGGAGCCAATTTTGATGATGCAAAATCCGCTGCTTCGCATCGGTTTTTTAGTTTACGCCTCGCCTTTTGAAAGCTAAGCTATCAAGGTCTCGGCATAAACTAAAAAAATCCCGCAATGTGTGCGGGATTTTACATTCATCTGTGGATCCGGAGAGATTAGCTAGGCTGACCTCTCCTTTCCCAGAGTCACAAAACAAAATGTCGCTGCTAAGGCAGCGATTTTTATGGACCTGCTCATTCTTTTGAAAGCAAAGCTTTCAACGCCTGAACAAGTCCATAAAAAAACCCCTAGCTTAGGCTGGGGGTTCATTTTGTTTTTATCGGTGGATCCGGAGAGATTCGAACTCTCCGTGTCCACTCTGAGTATCACTGTTTACGGGGGTTACAGCCTTGCAAAAGTTTACATTTTGAAGCATTTTCGAACAAAACCTTACTCCAATTCCTTACTCCAAAAGTCCACCTGATTAATCCTTCTCTTCCTCACCAGTTTCCGGGTCGGATTTTTTTATAACATTCCCCTTATCATCAAATATCACATCAAACTCTTCTTTGCCCTTAGAC
>CALPON020000140.1 GCA_943325195.2 Sphingobacterium thalpophilum
ACGGTGACACCGCCACCGACCGGTATTGCTTATTCATACACCTGGCTACCGACAGCCCAGAACGGCAGTGTGGCTGTGGGATTAAATCCAGGCACCTATACACTTCTAGCCTTTGATCCGCTACTTAATTTTACGCATGCGATTACCACGACGTTTAATTCTCTAATCCCCCTCTCTGGTAGTGTTAATACTAGTTCTTCTGTCACCTGCAACGCTGCTGCCACGGGCACCGGACAAGTCAGTAACTTACTAGGCGGCTCCGGTAATCAAAGTTATTTGTGGAGTAATGGCAGTGCTTCCTACACCACGGCGTACACCAACTCACTGAGCGCCGGCATCTGGAGCGTCAATGTAAGCGATGCATTAACCGGCTGTCAGATCAATCAGTCGTTTTTTATTTCGCAGCCGCCGGCCCTGGTACTGACACTATCTTCTACTACACCTTCTGCCTGTGTCAATGCTAGTGCGGCACTCAGTGGTACCACTGCCGGGGGGACACCCGCTTATACGTATACCTGGTCGAATGCAGTCGTTTCGTATTCATCTGTTGTCTCGCAAACTCTGGCCGGAACGTACGTCTATACTCTATCCAGCACCGATGCCAATACCTGTCTGGTTTCGAACACCATCGCGCTTGCTTTTATTGCTAATCCGATATTGAGTGTGAGTGATGTTTCTATTTGTCCGCTTAAAACAGGAACACTCAGTGTCACTGGTGCCAGCTCTTACACCTGGAACAACAGCTCGTTTGGCAGCACCTTCAGCGATTCACCACTCAGCAACACAGCGTATACCGTAAAGGGTTCTGCACTGGCTTGTACAAGTATTGCAACAGCTTCTATTATTTTACATGCATCACCGGTTCCTGTTTTACAAACTAATTCACCACGCTGTGAAGGCAGTTCTGGTCTGATTAGTGTTAGCGGGGGGACGGGCGCCATCTGGTCGGGACCAAATGTGTTTTCTTCCAATAATTTAAGTCATACCCTAAGCTCAATAGGACTGGCCAATGCCGGCGTGTATTCAACAACCATTACCTCTGCACAAGGCTGCACAGCGACCTCCACAACTACCTTTGTCGTCAACCCCACACCAACACTTTCCGCTGCAGGCAGCACGGTGTGTACCACGCAGACCCTGTCACTTTTTGCTAATGCGCTTGTGGGCTCAACTTATCTGTGGACAGGACCAAACAATTATTCTTCATTGGTACAAAATCCAACACTTTTAAATCCAGCCTTAAACAGAACAGGTACTTATGCAGTAACGGTGACAGCCCCAACCTCCTGCACCAACACTGCTATTGCGCAGGTCTCAGTAACAGCCCCACCAAGTTTGAGTTTAGCCTTAAGTAGTGCCTCGCTTTGTTATCAGGCATTCAATGGTTCGCCCAACACCATTACTTTAACATCAGCTGGAGCGAATAGTTATACACTGTACACACCGAATTTAGTTGGTAGCTCTAGTCCTGTAGGACCCACTTCGTCTTTAACGGCAATTCCTCCTTATTCTTCGAGCATGAGTATCGGCAGTGCCACACTGGAAGGTTCCAACGGTGTTTGTTCGGCTTTTTCTACTTTTATTTTTACGGTGATTCCCAACCCAACGGTTGGTGTTAATTCCTACACACCGGTGATTTGTGCGGGACAAAATTTCACATATACTTCCAACGGCGCCTCCTCGTATGTGTGGAGTGCTTCTTCACCTAACTACACCAGTTATTCCAATGGGGGAGTAGCGGTGGCCCATCCCAGCGTTAATGCCGTCTTTAGTGTGTATGGTTCGAGTCTGGGTTGTCAGTCTGCCTTGGTCAGCAGTTCCATCACCGTGTATCCTTTGCCGACCATGACACTCTCTGCGCGCTCTTCCAGTATTTGTCTCTACGATAAAACTACTTTGAGTGTGAGTGGAACGGGGACTTCTTATCAGTGGTTGCCCATGAGCGGATTAAGCGCCTATACAGGCAGTCTTGTTAATTGCGCTACGCCTGTTAATCAAGTCTACACCGTCATTGCCACTGCTAATAATTGCACAGCTGCTGCAAGCAGTTCGGTGCAGGTCTGGCCCCTGCCATCGGCTTTAATTCTCACTACTAAAAACAAAGTCTGTCTCAACGACACTTTTGTTTTAACAGGAAGTGGCGGAATAGATTTTAACTGGCAAGGTCCAGGCAGCGTTCAACTTGCTGGTCCAAGCGTAAGTCTGCGTGCCTATAGTCCCGCTCTTGCCGGCACCTACACGCTGACCGTCACCGATGCCAACGCGTGTAAACACAGCGCCACCACGCAGATGGATATTCTGGCTTTACCGGAGGGTTTGCTTAAAAATTTTAAAGAAGAGGTCTGCGCTCCTTATTGCGGTACTTTTAATTTTATTGGTTTGGGCAATGATCCCATTCAGACAACTTGGAGGATTGGACAGACTTTCTTTACTCAAAACTCTTTCCAGCAGTGTTTTAAAGAGTCCGGCACCTACACTATCAACGGTACATTAATAAATACAGTCAGCGGCTGTAAGTCCAGTCAGTCTTATCAGATCAAGGTTTATGAAAAACCAAAAGCAGACTTTGAGTTCTTACCGGCACAGCCTATTGAAAATTTAGACGAAGTGATTTTCACCAATACTAGTCAGGGGGAAGGGCCACTTGTTTATCACTGGTATTTTAATGATCACAAAGGTTTCAGCACGAGTATAAAAGATGTGACTTATTTATATTCTGAACCCGGAGAATACAAAACAGTATTAGTGACAAAGAATAAATTTGGTTGCGCTGATACGATTTTAAAACCACTGAGTGTTGCAGCGGACTTTGCCCTGTATGTCCCTAATGCCTTTACCCCAAACAACGATCAAAACAACGATGTGTTTTTACCTGTGCTGCGTTCTTATAAATTCTTTGATCTAAAAATTTACGACCGCTGGGGACAGGAGCTCTTTCACAGCAGCTCAGCGCAAACAGGCTGGGACGGCACATACAAAGCAGAACCCTGTAAAGAGGATACTTATACTTGGGTGATTGAACTTAGTACAAGTAAGGGGGAAAAAGTTAGTAAAAGCGGAGTTGTGGTGCTTGTGAGGTGATGCTGCTTGCGCATCTCGCAACTAGAACGGAATTCTCGTCTTTGCCCCTTGCGTCAAACCGTTCTGCATCTGGAAGGTCCATTCACCAATGCTTCACGCGAAAAATAGCGCGGCCAGTACGAATTTTTAACTACGCACTTTTAATTTTTATAAATTAAATTTCTAAGAATTAAATCGCTGCCATCAACAAATTAATATCCTTGAACGGCAGATGAAAAGCTTCGCCGAGATACTGATTTGTCAGAATGCCATTGTAGATATAGACCCCATTTCTTAGGCCTGAATCTTTGCGCACTACCGTATCAAATCCTCCTTCATCACCCATGTTTAACATGATCTGAGAGAAGATATTACTGAAGGCATACGAAGCGGTGCGCGCCACACGGCTATTAATATTTGGCACGCAATAGTGAATCACTCCATGTTTGCGGAATACCGGATGGGTATGATTGGTTACTTCTGATGTTTCAAAAACACCTCCCTGATCAATACTGACATCTATAATCACTGAACCAGCTTTCATCTCTGATACCATGTTCTCTGTCACAATGCAGGGGGTTCGTCCGCTTCTTGCACGGAGGGCGCCAATAGCTACATCCGCGGTCTTTAAATGTTTTTCAAGGACCTTTGGAACAATGACCGAAGTAAAGACACGTGAGCCTAATTGATTTTGTAGACGACGAAGACGGGACGTGGAATTGTCAAATACTTTCACCGTCGCACCCAGACCAATAGCCGCGCGGGCTGCAAATTCTCCAACTGTTCCTGCACCAATAATGATGACTTCGGTTGGCGAAATACCACTGATGCCGCCCAAAATAGAACCAACACCGTTATTCACATTGCTTAATAATTCTGCTGCGATGGAAATACTAGCGCCGCCTGCAATCTCACCCATGGCTCGGATTACCGGAAAGATGCCGGCTTCATCCAGAATTAATTCATAGGCAACGCAATTTAATTTTTTCGAGATTAATTTCTTTAAGAAGTCCTGAGGCTGTACCGTTAGCTGCAAAGCACTAAAGAGTGTTTGCTTGGGCTGCATCATTTCAATTTCTTCTAGGGTAGGGGGTGCAATTTTAAAAATAGTATCGGCCTTATAGACATCCGTTGGCGAATAAACAATCTCTGCACCTGCTTCTGAGTAATCGGTATCTTCAAAGTTAGCCGCTTTGCCTGCGCCGGCTTCAACGACCACACGGTGTCCATTGTTCACCAATAAAGCCACGGCATCTGGGACCAAAGCCACTCGGTTTTCCTGAAAAGCAATTTCTTTTGGAATGCCAATATACAGCTTGCCTTTTTTACGGGCCACTTCCAGCATTTCTTCTTGCGGTGCGAATCCGCCTTTTGTCAGAGAGTAGAGCACATCTTTTGTCATTACCATGTTCTTTATCATTTAGTAGGCAGGTCCTTTATAGCGGGGTGCATTGCAATCGTCAATGCTGCGTTTCTTTTGTCGTATCACAATACCAACACGTAACTCAAAGGTGCGTGCGCGTATTTTTGTATTATCTTGTTTTCGACTGATGAGATCGGGATTCCAATGAAATTCACTAAACGCATGCAGCCGGCGAAACAAAGGAAACTCATAACCTAAAGCCACATCGCCGCTGAACCAGAACTTCGGAAAGTTACCACTGAAATCACTGAACACCGGCGTGCTTTGTCTAAAGAGGTATTCCAGACGAAGGCCCGCCATCCAATACCAATGCGCGGCAGAGAAAATGGGATTGTAAAACTTCAGATAATTGTTCCACTGAATGTAGGTCATCTTATTGGTCTGGTAATTGCCGCTGCGCTCTCCTGTAAATGGATTCACTAGCGCCATTTCCTTCGCACCTTTATTCATGTAGGCGAGTTCGGTCTGCCAGCGGACTTTGTCGAGCCCCAGTTCTAAAAAAGCGCCGGCGCCCCAGCTGAGTCGCTCTTTGGAAATGTGAGTCTGGGGATAAAAATAGGGCAGATAAAGACTGTCATTTTTTCGGTCCGTGTCCATATTTCTATATTCGTGTTTACTGCTGGTGCCGGAGCCAAAAAAACCATAACCTTTCAAAAAGGATTGGGCAGGTGACAGGCCAGCACTCAGTATAAGAAGAAGGATCAATGACTGCTTCATGCGCTGACCGCTTCTGCAGCGGCGTGTATTTTTTTTACGAGTCCCTGTAAAACTTTACCTGGACCAACTTCCACAAACAGTGTCGCCCCGTCGTGGACCATGTTCTGAACACTCTGTGTCCACTTTACGGGAGCCGTTAACTGAGCAATCAGATTTTCGCGAATCTCTGAAGGATCGGATACGGCGCTGGCTGTTACATTTTGGTAGACTGGACAAGCAGGTGCTCTAAATTCCGTGCTCTTGATAGCGGCTTCCAGTTCGATTCGGGCGGGCTCCATTAGGGGACTGTGGAAGGCACCACCAACAGGCAATACCAAGGCACGTTTCGCACCAGCCGCTTTTAATTTTTCACAGGCTTCCGTAATGCCGTCCAGACTGCCGGAGATCACGAGTTGGCCGGGACAGTTGTAATTCGCTGCCACTACCGTATTCCCCGCTGCCGTGATTTCAGCGCAAATGGCTTCAACAATTTGATCATCTAAATTCAGAATGGCCGCCATCGTTCCTTTATTCATTTCGCAGGCCTGCTGCATGGCCATGGCCCTTTTGTAGACCAGTTGCAAGGCACTCTCAAAACTCAGTGTCTTATTTGCCACCAAAGCAGAGAATTCACCGAGACTATGTCCCGCCACCATGTCCGGATTAAAATCGGACAAAGTCGATGCCAGAATCACGGAATGCAGAAAGATAGCAGGCTGTGTGATACGGGTCTGTTTTAGTTCTTCTTCTGTCCCGCTGAAGAGTGTATCTGAAATTCTGAAACCCAGAATGTCGTTAGCTTGTTCAAAAAGTGCTTTGGCACTTGCATTGTTTTCATATAGATCTTTTCCCATTCCCGGAAACTGTGAGCCTTGTCCTGGAAAAACATACGCTTTTTTCATACTGCTGTCTGCTAAAATTGTCTGGTAAATTTAGCCGAATAAAGCTAATATTCAAATACAGTGCCTCCGCCGGAAATGCACAACGCATTGTGGGTAAGCTTTAGACCAGGAGTTTTTTACGATTGATGAAGCCGCCTCCAACTAAATCGTCGCCTTCATAAATCACGGCACTTTGTCCGGGCGCGACACCTGTTACCGATTTGTGAAAAATAATATCCAAGTCCTTATCATTGGCATGAATGGTGGCCAGTGTGCCGGGGTCTTTATATCGAATCTTGGTTAGTCCAACAAAATCATCTGGTAAGGTGTCGTACTTGATAATGTTGAAATCGCGGACGCTCATGCGGTTTTCCTCTAGGTCCTGCAAGTCTCCGAGAATGACGGTGTTGGTCTCGGGCACGATTTCTTTCACCCAGACTGGCGATCCTAAGGCAATGCCTAAGCCCTTTCGCTGCCCGATTGTATAAAATGGATATCCTTGATGTTTACCCACTTTTTCACCTTTAAAAATAAAATCCCCGCCATCCATTCGTTCTTCAAGTCCCGGTACGCGGTGCTTTAAAAAACGGCGGTAATCGTTATCCGGTACAAAACAAATATCGTAACTCTCGCTCTTATTTGCGAGATCAATGAAGCCGGCATCTTTGGCCATCTCGCGGATTTCCGTTTTTTTAAATCCACCTAATGGCAACATCGTTCTGCGGAGACTTTCTTGTTTTAGTCCCCATAACACATAGGTCTGATCTTTGGTCTCGTCCAGGCCTTTGCTGATGATGTGACGGTTGTTTTCTTGACGTATTTTTGCGTAATGACCCGTTGCAATAAATTCACAATCCAGCATGTCTGCCCGCTTCAGTAATGCATCCCACTTGATGTGCGTATTACAAAGCACGCAGGGATTGGGCGTGCGGCCAGCCAGGTATTCTTCTACAAAATTATCAATGATGTGTTGACCGAATTCATTTCGGATGTCCAAAATATAATGCGGAAAACCAAAAGAGACGGCCATGTTACGCGCA
>CALPON020000141.1 GCA_943325195.2 Sphingobacterium thalpophilum
ACGAGGTTGCGGCTCATCCAGTTATTCTGGCGTTTGAAGGGGTGACAGCTAGCCACGCCGTTCTTACCAAAAGTGCCGTAACGTAGATGTCCCAGCAACAATTCTCCCATAAAAGGAATGTTCTCCTTTTGCCAAGAGGCGTTTTTATAAAGATTGGGACGGGTTTTCTGTGCCTCGATGAAATTCGCATTGATATGTGAAAAAACATCCTGAGCCGCCTTGGGTTTTATACTCCGCAGGCGATCCAGATAAGTGGTACCAGGAGGAACATCCAGCTTGATGGTGGCCACTCCGGCCCCGTCCTGCCCACGATTGATCATTTTTTCCATTAACTGGTACAGCGTATGGAGGCCATAGCGGGTGCTACCGTATTTGGTTTTATAGTACTCGAAAGGCTTTAAAAGGCGAATGAGGGCGACGCCGCACTCGTGGTGGATAATATCACTCATAATTCAGGCTAGCAAAGGTAGTCTTTTTGATTGGCGAATTACGTGAAAATTTGTGATAATGGCAGGAACACCCTAGAGAGATTTCCGAGGTCAAATTTTGGAGTTTGTCGCTGAATAGTTATATTTGAAAAGTACAAACTGACCACTTTTTTTAATTTTTATTATGATTTTTAGAAAACTTATACTGGTTTTTGGAATTTTTTGCCTGCTCGGCTTCCAGCAAGGACTGCAAGCGCAAGATAATTGCATTGCGATTGCCATCAACGAGTATTGCCCGGCAAACATTCCAAATAACGGACTGACGGACTATTACGGTGAGTTTAGCGACTGGGTGGAATTAAAGTGTCAGTTCAGCAGTTCAGTTTCCCTGCAGAATTATTATCTGAGTAATGACCGGAACAACCTGTTTAAGTGGGCCTTCCCAAAGAATTTTGTAATGGCCCCGGGCCAATTAAAACTGGTGTGGCTCAGCGGCCGTAATACCACTGTTAACACAGCGGGAGGGACCGAATACCACGCCAATTTCACGCTCGAACAGTGCAAAAATCAGTGGCTCATCATCTCCAACTCCGCGGGTGTTGTCCGCGACTCTGTATTTGTGCGTAACACCATGGGCGGTCATTCTTGGGGCCGCGTTAATTGCTTTGAAATGGGAGCGGGTGCCTTCAAACTCTTTCAGGACGGAGCTAAGACACCAGGTGCTCAAAATGGAACCATCCATTACGATGGATATTCACCCATGCCTAAACTGTTGACTGGAAAAGAATCTAACCTTTCACCAAAAATTAATAAAGGTGGGTTTTACACCGAACCACAGATTGTTTATTTCAAGCTAGAAGGCCAGACCTTCGATACACTCACCAGCTGCTATGATATTTTTTATACCGAAGATGGCTCTTTCCCGATACCTGCCTATCCGCCGGTGACGCCAACTCAGATGTATACAGATTCTCTTGTGCCGATTACCATCAGCAAAACCGAAGTCGTGCGTTTTATCGCGGTACCCAATTCTACAGGTAATTGCCAGTTTGTCTCCCGCATGCTACCCAGCTTCTGCGAGTCGAACACGTATTTCATCGACCCTAGTCATCAGTTATTTTCGCAAGATTTCGGGGTTATGTCGGTCTCCATGGACAATAATTGGTTTGCTTCCGGAGGGACCTCCGCGTCGAGTGTGCACGTAGAATACTACGATAATAAACAACAGATTTCAGAAGGGTATGCGCAAATTGACCGGCCAATTAATGAAGCTTGGATCACACAGCAAAAAGGCTTCAAGTTATCCATCGACGATCGTTTTGGATTTGGATGTAATTTTGAAGGACCGGTATTTAATGTCCAAGGACTTGGAGTAAGCAGCAGGACTGTTTTTCCAACGCTTCACCTCAAAGGCGGTGATTTTGAAAGTCACAGTGCACCTTTATCACTGGGGACCAGCACGTCTTACGGAACGGCTATCCGCGATGTCTTCATTCAATCCCTTGCCGCGAAGTACAACCTCAATGTTAGTCCCCTTCACGTGAAACCAGTTATTGGTTTCATTAACGGCGAATATTCCGGTGTGTATGATTTGCGTGAGGTCTACGATAAATATTACGAAAACTATTATAACGGACAAACAATGGATTCGCTGGACCTGAATATCATGCATGGTCAGGAATCGAATGTGCGCTACTGGGATAACAGTGTTTCTACCACACCAAGCAATAACTGGAAGACAGAGGTCTACGATGTGGTGATTAACAATCCCATGAACGGTGTCAATAACACCAAGTACAAAGCCGTGATGGAAAAACTCGATAAGGCGAGTTTTATTGATTACATGATTTTAAATAGTTTCTCCCAGAATCAAGATCTCTTTAAGTTCAATGTAGCTTTTGGTCGCGGTCATGATAAAACTAAACCCGGCAGCAAATGGCATTACTATTTATGGAACATGCCATCCACTTTTAACTTCACAGCGTTTACAAATCCTGGGGTGACCACGATGCCGAACCCAACAGTGTCTCCCTGCTATATCCACCAGAACACGTATAACGCGGCACCAAAGGCTTACGACGGACACGGCAACATGCTCACCATGTTAATGGGTCGCTGGCCATCTCGCGCTACTTGGGGGAATGACCAGTTTAAATTGGCGTACATGAACCGTTATCAGGATTTGATTAATGGTCCATTAAGCTGTGATGTCTTCATGAAACACTACGACTACGTGGTGGCTTTGTATACCAAAGAAATGAAATGTCAAGAAGATCCCGCTTGTGAACCAACTGGCGATTTTCAGACTCAGACTGATTTGTTTGATACCAATACCACGGTGTTGAAGCGCATGCTCACCGCCCGATGTTACGCCATCGCCAATCAGTTTTCGAAAGGGAATTGTTATGGCTTACAAGGTCCTTTTGATATTGCAGTCGATGTGCGGCCAACTGGCGCCGGAAATGTAAAAGTGAATTCCATCCTGCTCGATAGTTATATCTGGAAGGCGCGCTATTATCAGACCACAATGAGTTTTAAAGCAATTCCTACCAATACCAATTACGCCTTTCATCATTGGGAAATTCTTGGGCCAAACTCCAAAGATCCCATCAGTATGGATTCTATTGGTGTGAATTGGAATATTTCGGGGGAAATTGTTGCGGTGTTCACCGATAAACAAAATGACATCAGTAGTTCGGGCGATAACGCGAATGTGCCCACTGGCTTTACACCAAATGGCGATGGTATTAACGATCTGTTTCGGCCACTTGGATCGGCAGAATATGTAACTGAATTCCAAATGACCGTTTGGAACCGCTGGGGTCAAGAAGTATTCCGAAGTACCGATCCGTTGGATGGCTGGGATGGTAACTATAAGGGAACACAGGCGCTTACCGGGGTCTATGCCTACTGGATTAGTTACAAGAATGTTTTTGGAGAAAATAAAATTGTAAAAGGAAACGTAACACTGACACGTTAATCGTACCGCAGGGTACTTTGCAAAAAAAGTTATGATGAAAATAAAATACGTCACGGGTTTGTTTTTACTGTCACTCACCGTTGTGCA
Organism: Sphingobacterium thalpophilum; assembly: GCA_943325195.2. Classification (GTDB taxonomy): domain Bacteria; phylum Bacteroidota; class Bacteroidia; order B-17B0; family Aurantibacillaceae; genus Aurantibacillus. Next base: position 3,496 of record CALPON020000141.1, read on the forward strand.
AATGCAAGCACAGGATGTTCATTTCTCGCAGATCAATGAGTCGCAGTTGTTCCTGAGTCCGGCCAACACGGGCTTCTTCAACGGATATTTTCGCGCTACGGCTAATTACCGTAATCAGTGGTCCGCCATGAACAAAGCATTCAATACCACGGCCCTTGCGCTTGACGGGGGGCTTTTCCGTTCAAAAAAACGTCCAGTTTTCATGGGCATTGGTCTGAGTTTCTTTAATGATCAGGCCGGAGCAGCGAAACTGCGAAGGACCAATATTCTTTTAAATGTGAGTGGTCTGCTCAAAATTGGCAGTCGCAGTGCGCTCAGCGTCGGCCTTGCCGGCGGCACCATGGGCGTGAATGCTAACTATAGTTCACTCACCTACGAAAGTCAGTTTAACGGAAATGGCCTGGATCCCGCACTTAACAGCAGCGAGCCAATCTACCGTCAGTTTACCACCGTGGATGTCGGGGCAGGAGTAGCTTATGAGTACTCCAACAGCAGCCGCGACTCTGATCATGATGACATGCGTTCAGTGCGCGTCTCCCTTGGCGCTTACCATCTCAATAAACCAGCGCAGGAGTTCGGTCCGGGCAGCAAGTACAAAGAAGCCATTCGTTATACCGCATCGCTTTTTAGCACCTTTGATGTGGAAGACACCCGTCTGTCCATTGCCCCGACTGTTGTGTACCACCGTCAGTCCAATTACGAGGAGCTCACCCTCGGTACCAATCTCCGTTACCGCATGAGTGCGGGAACGAAAGTGACAGGGACCCGAGTGCAGAATGCGATTGGCTTAGGCTTATATTACCGCAAAGGCGATGCCTTGATTCCGATGCTGACTTTTGATGCAGGGGATTATAGTTTTGGATTAAGTTATGATGTGAATCTGTCCGGTTACCGCACGGCATCGAGCTACCGCGGTGGTTTTGAGATTTCTTTGCGGTACAATGACCTGGCTAGCTCACTCTTCCAAACCCGCCGCGAATTCCGCTAAGCGCCGATGAAGAAAGGTTCTGCTTCTTGGGTGATTATTGCGGTACTGGCACTTCTGTCGGGTATTGCCATTTATTTGTATTTTTCCAAACCAAAATTTTCTACGGTTAGTCAAAACGATCGCGCCTTTGCTTTTAAAGATACAGCGGCCATCACAAAAATTTTTATTGCGGATAAAGATAACCATCAAGCCACGATCGAGCGCAAGCCAAATGGCTGGGTGGTGAATAACCGCTTCAATTGCCGTTCAGACGCCATCTTGAATCTGCTGGAGGTCATAAAGCAGGTGGAAGTAAAGATGCCGGTGCAGAAAGCAGGCAGGGATAATGTGATCAAGTTCATGAGTTTTAATGCCATGAAGGTGGAGATCTATGTCGGCGATGAGCTGGTGAAACAATATTATGTTGGACACGAGACGGAAGATGCAGAAGGCAGTTTTATGATTCTGAGTGACCCTGCGACTGGCAAAAATTTCCCGAATCCCTACGTTTGCTTTATTCCCGGATTTAGCGGCTATCTGCAGCCCCGTTATATCGCCGAAGAGAATGACTGGAGGGACCGCATCGTGATGAATTATATTCCCCCCGACATTCAACAAATCAAAGTAGAGCAACCCGGAGCGCCAGCCGATTCTAACTTCACCATTGATTTGCTGACAAGCAATAAGTTTGTTTTAAAAAATCTTAAAGCGCAGGTACTCCCTTTTGATGAAGCACGTTTGCGGCAGTATCTGGTGTATTATCAGAACCTAAGTTATGAGACCCTGGTGACCGGCCGTAACCGCAGGCTGACCGACAGTTTATCGCTTCAGCGGCCTTTCGAGGTCATCACCATTACCCGTAAAGATAAACGGCAGGATGAGTTCAGATTTTACCGCAAGCATTATGACGGTGGCTTTTCGCGGGACATGGAGGTCAAATTTGCCTACGATCCAGATCGATTTTACCTAAACTTTGATGGCAACCGTCAATGGGCTTTGTCTCAGTATTACGTCTTTGGTAAGCTCTGCATCAACCCATCGTATTTCCTGCCCGAGAATTCTGTTAAAAAGTAGTTTAAAACTAAACGGGTCAAAAGCCCTGATTGGCTGGCCTTAGCGTACTTTTGTAGCAGCAATCTTTCGCCTATGAATTTCGTCGTATCTGCATCCACTTTATTAAAACATTTAAAATCTATTGGGGGCGTCCTGAATTCGAGCAATACGATACCTATTCTTGATTGCTTCTTATTTGAGCTAGCCAAAGGCGAATTGCTGCTTTCAGCGAGTGACATGGAAACCACCATCACCACCTCCCTAAAGGTAGAAAGCAGTGAGAGTGGAAGCATTGCAGTACCTGCAAAAACCTTGATGGATTCCTTAGCGAATTTACCAGAGCAACCGATTTCTTTTATTGTTGATAAACTGAAGCACTCTGTCAAGTTGAAGACCGAAACGGGTGATTATAACATCTCCGGTCAGAACGGTGCGGAATACCCGAAAATGCCGAAACTGGAATCTCAGTCTTCCATCGTGATCAAAAGTGATGTCCTTGCTAGTGCAATTAACAAAACTATTTTCGCAACCGGTAATGATGATCTGCGCCCTGTGATGAGCGGCGTATTCTGTCAGTTTAGCGAAACCAATTCTATTTTCGTTGCCACCGATGCGCACAAACTGGTGCGCTATACCCGTAACGACGCTAAAGCTGGGGCTTCTGCGTCTTTCATCATGCCGAAGAAACCTTTGAATGTCCTTAAGAGTTTACTCACCGGAATTGATGATGCCGTCAGAGTGGAGTTTAATAAAACCAATGCCTTATTTAGTTTTGGAAATGTGAACATGATCTGTCGTTTGATCGATGGAAAGTATCCTAACTACGAAGCCGTTATTCCTAAACAAAATCCAAATAAACTGACCGTAGACCGCGCCTCTTTCCTGGGTGCTTTAAAGCGCGTGAGTGTGTTCTCCAATAAAGCGACGCACCAGATCCGCGTGAAAGTCACTGGCAGTCAGTTACGCGTGAGTGCAGAAGATCTCGACTTCGCCAATGAAGGACATGAATTATTAACTTGTACTTATGTTGGTGAAGATATGGAGATTGGTTTCAATTCCCGTTTCTTGCTCGAAATGGTGAGTAATCTGGATTGTGATGAAATCATTATCGAGATGAGTGCACCCAACCGCGCTGGCATCATCCTGCCTAATAACAGTGGTAATCCTGCAGAAGACATCCTCATGCTGGTCATGCCTGTTATGCTCAATAATTAAATAGTACTCCCGCTTTATTACATTAAAGCACGCCTCTTAAGCCTGTGTATTTGCGCAGGCTTTTTTAGTTCTAGTCAAACCAGCCCAAGAGGGTCTTTACTAGTTTTTGTTCAGAGTCCTGGCGGTTTCTTAATCGGGCAGTTGCTGAGGCCCGAGAGCAGCAACAACATCGCTGAATGGAGTAGGCGGAAGTCTTGCGCGCATATATAGATTCTTTCCCACTTCTATTCAACTGACTGCAGGGGCAGCTCAGCTATGGTCCTTGCTTCTTCTGTCTTTGAAAAACAGCAATCTGGGCGTTTGCCGCTA
>CALPON020000142.1 GCA_943325195.2 Sphingobacterium thalpophilum
AATTGTAGTTTGAGTTCATTCGTAAGATTAAGGGCTTCGCCTTTTACCCGACTAAATGCATCAGTGGCGAACAGTTCGCTGAACAGTTGTTCGTTTAATTTTATCCATTCGTTATACATTTCCTGGGGGCTCGGCATATTAGCGAGTGCCTCCGGAGTAGTATACTTGTCGGCATATTCATGCGCAAGTGCTTCTAGGCTTTTGCGGGTCGTATCTTGAAGTATGCTATGAAGTTCAGCTTGTTTAACACTGTACTGGGCCATTTTGTCCATCAATTTAATGAGGTCTTCAGCAGCATCTTTTTCCTTACCGCCAGTTACCACTTTCATGAGTGGTTCAAAGGTACGGGCGAACATATTTTGCATCTGATGCTGGGCTTCTTTCATGGTATCTGTACCGGTATGTTTACCGAATAGATTAGGAAAATCGTTGCTCATTTTTTGCATTTGCTGAACGTATTCTTTAGAAAGATTGTTCTGCTTACTGAAAAAGTTCTGTAGTTGTCCAATGGCATTATCATACATGGCCTTCATTGAATTCTGATCATACATGCTCCCGAACATCTGGCGACTCATCTGATTGTATAGGTCCGGTGTGAAGTATGATTTAAATGCGTCCATACTGAACTGACCTTTTTGTAGGGCGCTTTGCATCGGCGCAAAAAACTCTTGCATCTTCATATACATCTGGTTGCCCTGCATAAAGTTGCTAAAGATGTCCTTATTAAAAGGGCCATTCATCGTGCGACTCATTGCATCATAGGAAGTATTAAGTGTGTTGAGCCAGCTGTTGTAAATTGTGCTGAAAGCGTCGTTAGTTTGACCAAAATTACTCCCGTCATCCTGGGCTGATTTCCCAAAATTTATAAAACTGTTCGTGATGCTTTGGTTGACATCCTCCATTTGTTTGGCAATGACAGCTTGCTGATTAAACCAGTTTTTGAAAAATTCCTGGGGATTGCCGGCTGCTTGGTCTTGACCAAGCCCTGCGGAACCCATATTCTTTATGCCATTAAAAATAGCCAGTTGTTTGTCAACGAATTCGCGGTAAAACGATTGACCTTCACTGCTCATCGTTCCATCGGTGAAAGCAGCTTGCATTTTTTTGGCAGACTCCATCCAGTTATTCACGAACTGTGTCTGACTTTCTACTAAAGTGTCCATTAAGGGGTTGTTTGTTTTCATAGGTTAAAGGATTATTAAATTTTTTGACTTAATTGTTTGGCGGTAAAGTATTGAATTGCAATTTTTTACAAATGCTTATCGGCAAGCGCTGCAAATGTAGGGAGAATAGCGGCAGGCAAATGCCAATATTTTGTTAAATCCTTGATACTCTGTTCTAAACGGCACTTTTAAATGGTTCTTTTACTCTTTTTCTTGTTATTTTTGGGCGACTTGACTCAGCACTCGCCACATACACTTTCACAGTTTATCAAAAAAAGGGCCAGGGAACTGGGATTTTCTTTTTGTGGGATATCTGCCGCTGAGTTTCTTGTTGAGGAGGCGCCGCGTTTGGAGAACTGGCTTAAGACCAATCAGCATGGTGAAATGGCTTATATGGCGAATTACTTTGATAAACGGCTGGACCCACGTCTCCTTGTTGATCAGGCTAAATCGGTGGTTTCGTTTCTCTTTAATTATTTTCCTGAACAAAGGCAGGCGGAATCGGCACCTAAAATCAGCAAGTATGCTTATGGGGAAGATTATCATGAAGTGATTCGTCCCAAATTAAATCTCCTGCTTGCTGATTTACGCGAACGTGTTGGCGCTTTCAACGGAAGAGGTTTTGTAGACAGTGCACCGGTGATGGATAAAGTGTGGGCGAAAAAAAGTGGTTTGGGCTGGATTGGAAAGAATTCAAATTTGATAAACAAACAAGAGGGTTCCTTCTTTTTTATAGCGGAGTTGATTCTGGACCTTGAACTCGAATATGATGGTCCTATTAAAGATTATTGCGGCACTTGTACCCGCTGTATTGACGCCTGTCCTACCAATGCCATTTCTGAGCCTTATGTGGTGGATGGCAGCAAGTGTATTAGTTATTTTACAATTGAACTGAAAGATGCGATTCCACAAGAGTTTCAGAATAAAATGGATAACTGGGTCTTCGGTTGTGACATTTGTCAGGATGTTTGTCCTTGGAACTCTTTTAGCACCCCACATTCTGAACCTGCATTTATGGACCAAGGCGGCTTGTTGTCTATGTCGGAAAAGGACTGGTTTGATTTAAAAGAAGAAACCTTTCAAACAGTTTTTAAAAATTCTGCTGTTAAGCGCACCAAGTATCATGGTCTGCGACGGAATCTTGAGTTCTTAAAACTGAAATAAAAAAAGAGCTTGGCTGCAATTCTTTTTTGCCAGGTAAATAGGCAGAATGCTTGATATGTGTATGGCTTATGGCTCACGCTTTGTGTTTATCCTGCATAATAGTCTGCATTACAAAAATTAGCTGCTGAGGTGGCCAAGGCTTTCTATAGTGCAGCAGGATTATTCTGCTTGCTTTTTCTTTAAAGCTTAGTGTTTTTTAGACACCACTGCTCATCAAATCTAGGAAAGCGCGAGGCCAGCTTGTAAACCATCAAAAATTCCGATCTATCAGTGTATCAAGAGCTGTAAAAGAACATTTGTGGAAGCAATGCAGGCTGCTTTTTTACTGAAAAAAAGTTCACGACACAATAAATTATCCCTTTTTTAAGCAGATTTAACGCATAATTAGCGCTAGCAATAGTGATATTAGGGAATACCCTTGCTTCGCCTCGATTTCTTGAAAATCAATTTGCTACTTTTGCGCCGCCCGGATTTAATGCTTTTAATAAGGAAGTTCCCTTATTAAGAATCAGTACACTGATGCTACAACCAAAGCCATCCTACTTATGGTTTAGGTATGATTTGTTTAATTCAGATTTTAGTACTTCAAGTGTTTTTATTCATGGATGCTCTTTACTTGAAAGTTTATTTCGATACAACAAACAATTAACTATGAAATTGAGAAGAAAGTTACAGAAGGCAGTTACAACACATTTTTTTTCTGCTTTATTAGTCATTGCAGTTCACGGAACTGTGTCCGCACAAACACCGGAGCCTATTATTCAGCAATCAACCGAGGTGGTATCGGTTAATTCCTCTACAGATACAGTAGTTCTTAAGCTAGATGAATTGTATGGACTAAAAGTAGTCAAGATCTCATTTAATGGAGCTGAGGTTGGTACAGGGTCATTGCAGGTGGCAGATTCATCAGGAAAAATTGTATTTATCCTTACCGAGATCGATCTTTCACCAGAGCCCTATTATTATGCGTTAAATTGTGGGGACCTACCAAAGGGTGATTGCACATTTTACATCTCAACAAAGAAATCTCACTTCAAAGCCACTATTAAACTTTAGTTTATGAAGTCCAACTCATTTTTATTTGCTTTCATTGCTATCTTATTGTTTTCAACTGGAACAATTTTGCATTCGCAAGTTATTACCCCATTTACACCGGTGTATCAAGTCACGCAGAAAGGCGGAATCATTTATTTGGCAAATTCCAGTTTGGGTTGTTCTTCTAACCCTCCCTTGGCTGCATTGAGCGCTACTTGCGCTGCTGGAACTGCGGTGGCAGCTCCTAGTGGGGTTTTGAGGGATAATGATTTTATCAGCGCCTATATTGATGTTGATGGTGATCCATCTACATTCATGTCTAGCAGTGACAGTTTGGATTTACCAAGTTGCTCTGAAATTACCAAAGCCTTTTTGTTTTGGGGTGCGAGTGGAGCCGCTACAAATTCACTAAACACCTGTCGAATGAAGATTGGAAATGGCTCCTATCAAACGGTGACAGCCATAGCAAGTCAAACGAATAATATTGGATTTAATACGTATCATTGTTATGCGGATGTTAGCAGTATCCTTCAGTCTGGAGGTCTTAAATCCCGTGTCACGGTTGCTAACATTGGCTCCTCATCCTTAGGTGTGAGTAATACTTTTGGGAGTTGGTGTATTGCGGTTGTATTTAAGAACGACTTGCGTACCATGCGTCAGCTAACTGTGTTCAAAGGATTGGCGAATATTTCCGGTTCAGCCCCTACGGTTAATGTCCCAATCAGTGGATTTTTGACGCCTCTGGCGGGGCCTGTAACAATGGAGGTTGGGCTTTATGTGCATGACGGTGATCGCGCTTCAACAGGAGATGGCTTGAGCTTTCGCGGTGCAGCAAGTTTTATCCCCCTTTCCGATGCTGTTAATCCGGTTTCTGACGTAATGAACAGCACGGTTTCTTACAATGGTACGTTGACGCCATTTCGCAAACCCAATATGAATAATACTAGCGGATTAGACGCAGATATATTTGTTCCAAACAACAGTACAAAAAATTATATAGGGAACGCTGCAACCTCAGCGACCTTTCAGATGACCACTGGAGGTGAGACCTATTTACCACAGATGGTGACAACAGCACTGGATGTTTACGAACCTGATTTGCGGGCATCTATTAAAGCGAGAGATGTCAATGGTGGCGCTTTGGTACCTGGCGATATTGTGGAGTACCGAATAAAAGGTATCAACATTGGATCCGATCCATCACTGAATTCGTTCATCACCGACACATTGGATATCCGAGCGGACTACATTCCTAATTCCACCCGTGTGGTATATGGAGCCGTCACTGGTACGATGACAGATGCCAGTGGTGATGATCTTGTGGATTATAATCCACTGACTAGTACCTTAAAGATTCGAATTGGAAGCGGTGCCACCTCGGCAATTGGAGGCACCGTCATTAATTCCCCTGCGGGTGTTGACAGTACAATCGTAACCTATAGTGTTATGTGCACTAGTAGTTGCGTGAAAATAGCTTGCTCACCGAGTATTGATGCTCAGGCGTTTATCTGGGGAACGGGAGCCACCAGTAGCAATATTTTTAGTAACGGTAGTAATCCAGGCATCTTTAATACCTTGGGTTGTCCCATTCCCGGCACAACTTCATCTCCCATTACTGCCACTACCTGCGTAACACCTGCAGCAAGCAATAGCGGTCCAGGATGTGTAGGCTTACCCGTCGTCCTGAGTGCTCCACCTGACACGGAGGTCAGTTATTTATGGTCGGGTCCCGGTTCATTTAGCTCTGCAATAAGCAACCCCACCATTGCCGCTGCTACTGCTACTATGGCTGGTCTGTACACCGTAACACTATCTGTTTCAGGAAGTTCTTGTAGCGCAGTTCTTAATACTTCTCTAACCATTGGCGTCTGTACACCTACAGCAGTGAATGATTTTAGTAATACCATTGTCAACACGACTGTAAGCGGAAATGTGGCTAGCAATGATTTGAATTTAACATCGCCTGTATTTTCAATCACCACACCACCGACCAATGGCAATTTAACTTTAAATGCTGCGACGGGACAATACACATTTATTCCCAACACGAATTTCACAGGTACTACCAGTGCTACTTATGCTGTGTGCAACCAGAGCTTGTGTTCCTCGGCAATACTTTTGTTCACTGTGTATCCAGCATTAGTAGCGAATCCTGATCAAATCAATGCCACACCTTCACAAACTTTATCCAGTTCCTTATTAATAAATGATGCGGGTGCAACGGGTACGTTACTGGCGACATACAGCGTCACTGCATCGCCGCTCAGCCCCGCCATCGGCACATTGGTGCTGAATCCCGCTACCGGACAGTATACATTTAGTGCGAATTCCCTTTTTACAGGCTCCACACAGATTACTTATACCGTCTGCAACACAACAGTAAACCCAAACGTCTGCAGTACCTCCAGCGTCATAATGAATGTTTTTCCTCTACCTGCACCAGTCAATGATTTTACGACAACCGTTAGCAATACCACAGTTCAGGCCAATGCTGCCAGCAACGATAGTGGCACTGCAGGTGCAACTTTCTCTTTAATGAATCAGCCTAATGGTGGTACATTGACAATCAATGCGACGTCCGGTGTTTATTCATTCACAGCCTCCAGCGCATTCAGCGGTGTGACTACTGCAAGTTATAATCTTTGCAATGGTTCAGCAATCACGTGTTCAACGGCTGTAATTACGATTACTGTTCATCCGGTATTAGTTGCTAATTCGGATGTCATCAATACGAGTCCTACTTCGTCTGTGACTGCTAACTTGTTAGGCAACGACGCGGGTATCACAACTACATTAGGAGCCACGTATTCAGTTACCGTGAATCCCCCTTCCTCTGCGACAGGTAGTATTGTAGTAAATTCATCAACCGGACAATATACGTTTACGCCTAATCCTTCATACACTGGTTCTGTACAGACTACTTATCAGGTTTGTAACACCGCTGTGAATCCACAACAATGCAGTACGGCGACCATTACAATTAATGTGTTTCCTATGCCTGTCCCCGTCAATGACTTTACGAATACGGTCATCAATACTGCAGTTGTTGGTAATGCAGCTAGCAATGACAGTGGTAAAATCGGAGGAACTTTCAGTCTTACGGCACAACCGGCGGGTGGAAGCGTGGTGATGAATGCATCAACGGGTCAATTTACTTTTACACCTTCGACCACCTTTACAGGTGTCACAACGGCTACCTATAACTTATGTAACGGTGCACCAGTGACGTGTTCAACTGCAGTGATTACGATTACCGTTCATCCTGCAATAGTTGCTAATCTGGATGTCATTAACACGAGTCCTACTTCGTCTGTTACTGCTAACTTGTTAATCAACGATGCAGGTATCACAACTACATTAGGAGCCACGTATTCAGTTACCGTGAATCCCCCTTCATCTGCGACAGGTAGTATTGTGGTAAATTCATCAACCGGACAATATACGTTTACGCCTAATCCTTTATTCACGGGTTCCGTACAGACTACTTATCAGGTTTGTAACACCGCTGTGAATCCACAACAATGCAGTACGGCGACCATTACAATTAATGTGTTTCCTATGCCTGTCCCCGTCAATGA
>CALPON020000143.1 GCA_943325195.2 Sphingobacterium thalpophilum
AGTATCAGCGTAAACAGCGGCACGATCTGTGCAGGGAAAGCCTTTACCTTGAATCCATCAGGAGCAAATACCTACACCATACAAGGTGGTAATGCGGTGGTGAGTCCTTCGATTAACACCACCTATACAGTAATAGGCACTAGCACCGCAGGTTGTGTGTCACTAGCATTTGCAACAAGTACTTTAACTGTAAATGCTAAGCCCCTCATTAGCGTCAACTCCGGCGTGATTTGTAGTGGTAAATCGTTCACGATTATTCCAAGTGGTGCAGCCACCTACAGCTACTCCTCAGGAAGCAATGTGGTGAGTCCATTAATAAATACCTCCTATTCGGTCACTGGAACCAGCGCCTTAGGCTGTGTTGGATCGAACACCGCGGTAAGCACCGTGACAGTTAATGCAAGCCCAACAGTATCCGTGAATAGTGGAAGTATATGTGTAGGCCAATCGTTTACGATGGTGCCTAGTGGAGCAGCAACTTACACCTATTCATCCGGCAGTAATATAGTAACGCCATCAAGTTCTAGCACTTATTCAGTTTATGGGAAATCTTTAAATGGATGTCAAGCGCCTACTCCGGCTATTTCAGCTGTCACCGTTAATGCCTTACCAAATATTAATATTGCAGGGAACAACGAGATATGTTTAGGTGAAACCACCAATATCAAAGCAACAGGTGCAACATCCTACTCCTGGAATACTGGCGCAACAATTGCTTCCATTAGTGTACAACCGACAGCTACAGTAATCTATACGGTAACTGGAATGGATCAAACGAATTGCACGAAGAGCCAAACAATAGAAGTAACCGTTAGTCCTTGCACAACACTAGATGAATTAAATAAAAAACAAGGCATACGACTGTATCCTAATCCAAACACTGGAAAGTTTGTTTTAGAGCTACCTGACCATGATCAAAGCAAAGTATCGATATACAATTACCTAGGTCAACTGATTTATGAAGCAGCCGCTGAAAAGCAAATGCAAATTGATGTTTCCGCTTATGCTGATGGTATGTATACCCTAATTATTCATCAAAGCGAAAAGGAACCAAAAACAATTAAATTCATAAAGCAATAAGAATTACCTGATTCTAGAAAGAAGACATGCGTATTTTTTATTAAGAAAAATTAGGATTGGTTTGATGACATACATCCAGGCAGATGAAATTTAGCACGCTATAAGCATACATTCCGTATTGGTAATATCTATAGATCCACAAATTTCAAATGGCTATTATACTAAATTCATACCCTCCCTATAGCTTCGGTATATAGACCCTTACCCCCCCCCCTTATATCAGTATGCTATAGGGATGATCTGCATCTAGTTGCTTAAATATATCCAGGCATATGAAATGTAGTAACCTAAACCCATACCCTACATATTGCACCGGTATATAATCCCATACCTTACATATACCCTTGTACTATGCGGATACCCTGCATAGAGGCCCTATATATTTACATCCAGAAATTTCAAATGCCAGTACCCCAAGTATACCCCCGCTATACCCTCGATATCCACCCACATACCCCTCATTTAGCAGTACACTATAAGACTACCCTTTATGTTTTTTAGATATATATATCCAGACCCATAGGATTCAGTATACCACAATCATATCCTGCATGTACCGGGGGCATTTATTTTCACACCCATCAAATCTGATGGAGTATAGTATCTAGATACCCTACAAAATAGTACCTTACTTATATCCAGACAAATTAACGATTATACAATAGGTATCCCCCCAATTGGTCACGTATCGATGCATCAAAAACATTCGAACTTTAGTATATACCCTCTAAGTTATAAACGCCTTTAATAGAAGCTGCATTTTTTCACCTCTACTCTTGAGCTAGGCCTTTTGTGCAAACCACGGGGGTACAATTAACACTCAATCAATACTGCATTTTCCTACCAGGGTCTTTTGATTCTCAATGACCTCCAATACATCCTTGGTTTCACATTCCGCGCTGAATTTACGCTAAGTTTGTTTTGTCGTGTGGTTTAGAAGATTTAGTTTTTTCTTAACTAAACACCTGGCACAAAAATTGGGGTGCATTACAGAGTAAACTATCTAGATACCCTGCAAAATAATGCCGGATATATATCCAGACATATGACCTATTATACAGTAGGTATTCCCCCAATTGGTCACGTATTGATGCATCAAAAACCTTCTAAATTAGTATATACCTGCTAGGTTAATAACACTATATCCTAGCATCTGATTTTTCTATTTACCCCTTGGCTAGCACGTTTGTGCAAACCAAAGGGCAAATTTAACACTCTATCCATACTACACTGTGCTGCTTTGTCATTAAGGATTACTTTGTATTACAGTGCATCTAACTACTATAATTAGCGGCCCATTGACATTGCTTTTTTCAGAATCATTTTCAGTCGGCTTACTTTTGCAGTCATTAAATTCCCACAAGTAGTATCCCCTACTTTTAGTGCCACAAATTTTGATGCTGAATGTTTCGGCTTAAAAAGTTCATTATTTCTGTTCGCAGGTAAAACTTGTTTCGTCCCACTTGTGAAAAAGTAAACTCGCCATTCTTTTCAAGCTCTCGCATTGCCGTGTTGCGATACCCTAGGAAAGTCATCGCCTGCTTGCGTGTAATCCAGTCGCCAATAGATTGAGACTGATCTAACTGTTTTTTGATTTCAGAAATCTCCGCCAGTATTTGGCTATAGATCTCTTCATTACTTTGATTTTTTTGATCTTTCATTTTGTTCTTTTTTTAATTGACAACAAAAAAACATAAAATGGCTAGAGTGAGGCTGCAAGAAAAAACGACGAAACACGAGTCGCCAAATACTCAGGTCAAGCCAAAAATAATCTTCGCCTTGTTTTCCATATAATCTTTATAGGATATATATGGAAATTCCACTTTGTCACCTGCCGACTCGAATGCCTGTTCATAACCTCTGGCATCATAAAGTTTCTCATCTTTAGCAAACACCGACAGGTAAACGAAAAGGTCTCTGTACAATTCTCGTTGATTATATTTTTTAAGTTGGTGCAATGGTATCATTCTTAGTATTTCCCGTTGTTTTCCTCCTGGCAAATATGAAAACAACATTCTTGCCCCTTCTTCATTTCCTAATAGTCTCTGAAAAACCAATAAAAACGACATAAAAAAGTTGTCCGTTATTGACTTGGCAGATGTTTTTTGGCTATCCAATGGGTTTTCTAGCGTATAGAGTCTGTCTTTTGGAATCGAAGGATTCTCTCTAGAAAAAACTTCGCCTATCATACCGATCGTGAAGTCCGCTATTTGGGCTGTGCTTTTTTCTATATTATTTGGAGTCTCCTTCAATCGTCTCTTCAAGTTCTCGTAATAATTTTTGATATCAAATTTGATCTCTGGATGGTAAAAACAAATAATCTGAAAAACCTCCGACGTGCATTTCAGATTTAAGTATAACGAAGTAATCAACAGCAATTGGTCTTTATTTAATTCTGGGTATTTTTGAACTAACACATCCACACTGTTTTCTAATTCTTCAAAAGGAATAATCCAACCTTTTAATGTTTTAAATAATTTGCTATTTGTTGCTTTTTCAAAAAAATAACTGGGTGGAAATTGGCAATAAAACGGAAAGACTTCCAGTAATTCGGCCATGTTTTCTTCTAATATTCCAAGATCGCTCCAATCCTTATTCAAAAAATTAGCTTCCTGAAAGAGTGCACGCTCTGTATCAGCCAACCATTTACTCAAATACTGATGCGTTAATGGATAGACTTGGTATTTTAATAGTAGTTGTTCCTTAATTGACATAGCGCAAATTTTGAGATAAATATACTTCAAATTTGTACTTTGCCTCCAACAGTCTGGATTCAGTTATTTTATAATAAACGGCATCAATGATGTCCCGGTTTTTCTGGCCCATCAACCTTTTGATAACGGCAGCGTCATCGATGTTAGCCTCAGAAAGTAGTTGTCGGAAACTATGCCGGCCTGTGTGTGTTGTTACATTAAAATTAATCCCAGCTTTTAGAGCAAGAATTTTCAGTGTTTTATTATACGTGCTATTGTCAATATCAGGGAATACAAATTCAGAGGAGTAAACCTTTGGGTTATTTTTGTATTTGGTAATTAGCGCGATGGCGTGCGATGTTAAAAATTGTTCAACATACTCCGTTGTTTTAGTTCTTGGGCGCAGTAGTTTTATCCCCTTGGATTCTTTGATTTCTAAAAAAGCTTTTCTTAGCCGGGTAGTATCCTGAAAGGCAAGTCCGGTGAAGGTTGAAAAAAGAATTAAATCCCTGCATAGTTCTTCATGTTCGGATATACCTCTTTCATCCAATTTGTACAAGGCGCTTACCTGCTCAATTGAAAATCTTGGTTTTTCAGTTGGCCGACAGATAAACTTAATTTTTTTGAAGTAATTCTTTGCTATTAAATTTTCTTCCACTGCTTGGTCGAAAATTGTTCTGAATTTTTTGACAAGTCCTAAGGCACTTTCCTCCTTCATTCCCTTTTTAAGCAGGAGTGCATTATCATTTAATAGGTAGTTTTTGAAATTGATGACATGTTTAAACTCAAAGTCTTTAAAAGCGATAGCGGCTATGCCTTCCAGCTTAACGAATACTTTGAAGTGCTTTATGGCCTTTAAATAGTTTTTCTTTGTGCCTACTCCCATCGTACTTCGATTGCAAACAGAAGTGTTATAATACTGATCAATGTATCCCAAAACAGTGATTAGATTTGGATCATTAATTTTCCGTCTTAGCACTTTATCTAGAATTTGGGCTGGCCGATACGTATTAAGTTCATTGACATGAACAGAGATGAATTTTTTGAATTCTGTTTCAATGCTATTGAGATGGTCGTTGGTAATGGACTTTGGCAGCCCTACCCTCATGAGCATGGGGTTCCACAAACTAACTTCCTTTTCATCTAAGTCCAAATTAAGGCGGCCTTCAGCCTTTTTGCAATTGAGGATTACCCTTACATAGACGGGGGTTTTGCCTTTTTTGGTGCTCTTTTTTTCCAATTTAGGAAAGAAGGAAATGGAGATTTTTGTCATCGTTTCAAATTTTGGTGAAATGTCTTTCGTTTTGGTGAAATACTGGTGAAAGAAAATTTGACGAAAAACGATTTGAAACGAGATACCCAGAAATAAAAAGCCCTCAAATCATTGATTTGAGGGCTAATAAGCATTAATGGTGCTCAACCCGTGATCCCGCTGGGATTCGAACCCAGGACCCCTACATTAAAAGTGTAATGCTCTACCGGCTGAGCTACGGAATCATGCTGTCTTGCGACATTGATTAATCACCTCTTTTTCGCAGGAACCGCCTCGGTTAAACCGAGACATTTCGTGTGCGGACCCGACTCTTAGATTTCTCCTCAAATCGGGCTGCAAATATAGCAGCAAATTTTGCATTCCACAAAAAAAAATGCTTTTTTTTTCGTTTCAAAGCCCGTCTTTTTTTATCTTCGTCCAAATGCCAGCAATGACCCGCCTTTCAGCCCCTATCAACATTCTACCGCTAAGCGGTCTGGAACTGCTTCCCTTCGGAAAAACACAGCAAGATGGTCTTCATTTGCTCGGTCTACCCGATAAAGAACAGCTTTTTGAAGAGCCCCTGCTCGCTACCAAACACCTCGTGCTCCATTATCAGGAAGCAGATCTAAGTCTCTATTTCGACCTCCATGACGAGGGGCGCCTCTGCTCTTTTGAATGCGGTAATCGCCTCGCACTGCTCTGCGGACAGCCAATCTTTGAGCTAGATGAAAAAGCGCTCAGCGCCTATATGAAATCGCTCGGCTATGCCCTCTCCGAAACAGAACAAACAACCTGGGGCGAAAAACGTCTAGGCTTTGATGAGGCGGGCATCGATGCTTTTTTTGAAAACCGGAAATTAAACCTCCTGCAGGCCGGCTCACTCTGATGCGCATCCCCCCTTCACCCTCCTTCCACTCATAAAAAAGTTGTAATTTTACTGAAAATAGAATGCACCATGGCTGGAACTGAATTATTTGGCGCCGAAGAGCGTAAAGAAGTGGAAGATGTGATGAACACCGGAATCCTCTTCCGCTACAATCACGACGCCCAACGGAATAATATCTGGAAAGCAAAGGAATTTGAAGCAGAAGTCTGCAAAATTACCGGCGCTAAGTATGCACATGCCATGAGCAGTGGTTCTACCGCTATCGCAGCAGCGCTTGCTGCAAGCGGTTTAGGGACCGGCGACGAAATCATCGTTCCGCCTTTTACCTACATTGCCTCCGTGGAAGCGGTGCTCTTTATTGGTGCGATTCCCATCTTCGCTGAAATTGATGAAACACTCTGTCTGAGTCCGGAAGGAATTGAAAAAGTAATCACGCCAAAAACTAAAGGCATTTGCCTCGTTCACATGTGTGGCGGAAATGCCCGCATGGATGAAATCATGGCCCTGGTGAAGAAACATAACCTGATTCTGGTAGAAGATGCCGGACAGGCCTTTGCTGCTAGTTATAAAGGCATCTACACCGGCCTTTTCGGCACGGCGGGTTCCTACAGTTTCGACTTCTTTAAAATCGCTACAGCAGGCGAAGGGGGTGTATTTGTCACCAACGATGAAGCCGTCTACAGAAAAGCGGATTCCTACAGCGACCATGGACATGATCACATCGGCAATAACCGTGGGATGGAAAAACATGCGGTCCTCGGCTTTAATTCCCGGATATCTGAACTGCACGCAGCGGTGGGACTGGCACAAACCAGAAAAGTCCCAGGCATTCGTGAAAAGAACCGACATAATAAATCATTTCTGCAAGGTCAACTGAGCGTCAATAAAGCGATTTCGTTTGCAGCACTGGGGGATGAAAGCGGCGATTCTGCC
>CALPON020000144.1 GCA_943325195.2 Sphingobacterium thalpophilum
CATAAACTCCAGATAATTGGTCTGATGGGTGCTTAGGGTGTCTTCTCCAAGACTCCAGTTTTCGATTACTTTTATGTCCTTCAGATTCTCATACAATTGTTCTGGATCCGCGAGGTAGCGGTCAATTTCATTAAAGTCCTGCAATATCAGGTGCCCCCAGCGCGCAAAACTTTCAAATGATTCTGCCGCAACTGGATTGCAGGCGACGTAACTTTCGTAAAGTAAACAAATAAGGTCCACCTCTTCAGCCGTCTGCGAAGCACTCAGCTCAGCAACAAGATCTTCTGCGGTGATAATTTCCGGAACCCAGATGGTATGTCCCGCAACCTCCGCCAAATGGCGTTTTAAAAATGTAGAAGCTCTTTTGCCTGGCAGAACAATGCAAAGCGTTTCCATCGTATCTTTGTAATGACCGAACACATGTTCAGCAACTGAACGGAGAAAAGGTGTAGACATGAACTTTGAAGGTATTAAATTTCCGTTATACAGAAAGTATAAAAATAGTAAGAGTTACTTTAAGATTTTAGGACCAGAGGTTTTTCAGGAAATAAAACTTTTTGGCTCCCGCTATGCCATCTCACACTTCGAGGCAAAAATCTACCCGGATCGGCTGTTTATTCATGATTTAGTGAGTAATGAGGAGCTCACCTCAACCATTGCAGCAGAAGAGTTCGAGGCCCTTCTTGCAAAAGCGCTGGCAGAATGAGGGCGGGTCGCTGCAGATTATTATCTTTGTTTCCCTAAATAGTTTATTTTTATGAGATCAGCACTGAGGATTAAAGAACTACTAATAGCCACGCCTGACGAGCAAACCATTGCTGTGCAGGGTTGGGTGCGTTCTTTTCGTAACAATCAGTTCATTGCTTTAAACGATGGTTCTACCAATAATAATCTTCAGGTGGTTATTGCTCTTAATGGACTGCCTCCCGAAACTCTGAGCCGGATAACAACGGGCGCTGCTATTCGCGCAACAGGCCACCTAGCTGCTTCACTGGGTAAAGGACAATCCGTTGAACTGGTAGCCAACTCGGTGGACATACTTGGCGATTGTGATCCGGAAAAATATCCACTGCAGCTAAAAAACCGACCAAGTCTTGAATACCTGCGCGAAATTGCACATCTGCGTTTCCGCACAAATACCTTTGGGGCAGTGTTCCGCCTTAGGAATAGCCTGGCCTTCGCTGTACACAAATTTTTTCAGGAACGTAGCTTTGTCTACATGCACACACCGGTAATTACTTCTAGCGATGCAGAGGGTGCGGGTGAAATGTTTCGTGTGACCTCCTTAGACCTGAATGCCTTGCCTAGAACACCCGAAGGTCAGCCCGATTATTCTCAGGATTTTTTCGGAAAGTCCACCAACCTCACCGTGTCCGGACAGTTGGAAGGTGAACTCGCTGCCATGGCCTTTAGTGATATTTATACTTTTGGACCCACCTTTCGGGCTGAAAACAGCAATACTGCGCGCCACCTCGCTGAGTTCTGGATGATTGAGCCGGAAATGGCTTTCTGTGACTTAAATGATAATATGAATCTTGCAGAAGAAATGCTGCAATACCTCATTCGTCACGCTCTGGAAAACAACCGCGAAGATCTAGATTTTCTCAATCAGAGACTGTTGGATGAGGAAAAACAAAAACCACAGAACGAACGTTCAGAAATGGAACTGATTGATAAACTCAATTTCTGCATCGAAAATAAATTTGAACGGGTTACGTATACAGAGGCCATCGCTATTCTTCGAGAGAGTAACCATAATAAAAAGAAGAAATTCCAGTACCTGATTGACAAATGGGGCGTGGACCTGCAAAGTGAACACGAACGTTATTTAGTGGAAAAACACTTTAAAAAACCAGTCATCCTAACGGACTATCCAAAGGAAATAAAGTCCTTTTACATGCGTCAGAACGACGATGGACAGACTGTTGCTGCGATGGATATTTTGTTTCCTGGCATAGGTGAAATTATTGGCGGTTCACAAAGGGAAGAACGCCTCGATAAACTTGAAAATCGCATGAATGAAATCGGAATTCCAGCAAAAGAACTTTGGTGGTATCTCGATACACGGCGATTCGGGTCCTGTCCCCATGCGGGATTTGGACTGGGGTTTGAACGCCTTGTGCTCTTTGTTTCGGGGATGACAAACATTCGCGATGTGATTCCTTTTCCAAGAACCCCAGGTAACTGCGAATTCTAAAAAGCGTCAGGAGAGAAGGAATAAATTCTTTAGTTATATTCTGTAACGGACTGTTCCTGCACGATGAAGATCTTATGCGGAATATTACGCTGGTTCAGTAACTCATTCATGCGGTCGGCGTGTGTATCGGTAATAAATACTTGTCCAAAACGATCACCACTAACGATTTCCAGCAATTTTGTAAAACGTTCTTCATCCAACTTATCGTACACATCGTCCAGTAGTAGAAGTGGACTACTGTTTTTTTGTTGTTTAATAAATTCGAATTGCGCTAATTTTAAGGCGAGGAGATACGATTTTTGCTGGCCTTGAGACGCATATTTTTTTAGACTGAACTGGTCGAGTGTAAATTCCAAATCATCTTTATGGGGACCAACGGTGGTGTACTGAACGGCGCGGTCGCGGCTCAGAGTCGTGAGTAAAGCGGTTTTGAAGTCGCGCTCTTCAAGGCTATTGAGATAGTCTAAGGACACCTTCTCGCGGCTATTGCTTATGAAGGTGTAAAACTCATTAAAGAGGGGTATGAATTGTCGGAGAAATTCCAGGCGCGCATCCAAAATGTTTCTGCCATGCATTACCAACTGCTCATCCCAGATCTCAATCGTTTCGGAATCAAAAGTATGGGTCTCTGCAAAGTGCTTCAGCAGTGCGTTGCGCTGTTTTAGAACCTGGTTATAGGAGATCAGGCGCTCCAGATAGGCTTTGTCATACTGCGAAATGATGCCGTCCAAAAATTTGCGACGTACTTCACTGCTGTTGTATACGAGTTCAGAATCACTGGGCGAAATCATAACGAGTGGATACTGGCCGATGTGCTCACTCAAACGGGCATACTCCTTCTGATTGCGTTTAAATATCTTTTTTTGGTTACGTTTAATCCCACAAAACACTTCACTTTCCTCACCCCTGCGATCAAAAGTGCCCTTTATGACAAAAAACCCTTCCTGGTGTCGGATGTTCTGACTGTCTACCGTATTGAAAAAACTCTTGCAGAAAGATAAATAGTGGATGGCATCCAGCATGTTGGTTTTACCAACCCCATTGTTGCCGACAAAACAGTTAATTTTTTCAGAGAATTTCGCCTCTAATTCTGGGTAATTTTTGAAATTTATGAGGGATAATTGCTTTAGGAACATGGTTTGAGGCAAAAATACGCTAATTTTTGAGCGCAGGGCCCCTCGAAATTCTCTTTTAACAGAAAAAGTGCTATCTTCGCAGACTAATTTTTACCAACAAATGGCTGATTTAAAAGAGGAAACAACAGTTGAAAATACGACTTCTGCAGAAGAAACTGTTGCGGGGAAAACTAAATCAATAGATCCAAACATGGAAGGCATTCAATTATTCTATGAAAAGAATAAGAAAATGGTGACCTACGTGGGAGGCGCTCTTGCAGTGCTGATTGCGGCACTGGTATATTTTAAATTATTTTACCTGCCTGAGCAGGAAAATGAAGCGGCAAATCAAATGTTTTGGGCGGAATCCTACTTTGAAAAAGATAGTTTCGCAATCGCCTTGAAGGGTGGAAACATGATTAATACCGTAGATGGTATGATGCCAATGAAAGGCTTTGAAGCCATTGCCGATGAGTATGGCATGACCTCTCAGGGTAATCTTGCTCATTTCTACGCTGGCATCTGTTTGCTGAGAACCGGCCAGTTTGAATCGGCTATTGAACAACTTGCTAATTATGACGGCAGTGATGATATCATCGCACCAATTGCGGTTGGAGCAGCTGGTGATGCGCATCTGGAATTGAATCACATGGACGATGCCTACAAAATGTACATGAAGGCCGCTGAAAAAAGTAATAATAACTTCACCACTCCTTATTTCCTGAAAAAAGCGGCATTGGCATTAGAATTACAAAAATCATTCAACGAATCAGCTGAACTGTTCGAGCGTATTCGCAAAGAATTCCCGCGCTCCAGCGAAGCTCAGGAAGCCACAAAAGAAGTAGCCCGCCTGAAAGCGATGAGCGGACAATAAAAAACAGTAAACATTAAATAAAAGTCTGCTCCGGCAGACTTTTTTATTGACTAAAAATGAGCAGCTCAGATCGTAACTTATCACAGGTAGAAGGTGCAAGCCTGGAAAATGCAGCCGATTTCCGTTTCGGTATCGTCTGGTCCGAATGGAATCTAGAAGTAACGGAGGCGCTTAAAAACGGTGCATTAAAAACATTGCTAGCTGCAGGCGCTAAAGAAGAAAACATCATTGTGCGAACTGTTCCGGGTAGCTTTGAATTGACACTGGGTGCCCAATACCTGGCTGAATATTCCAAAGTCGATGCCATCATCTGCCTGGGTTGTGTTATTCAGGGTGAAACACGACACTTTGATTTTATCTGTGACGCAGTAGCGAAGGGGATAACTAACCTCAATATTAAATACAACAAACCCTTTATCTTTGGCGTCCTCACACCCGATAATCAGCAACAAGCGCTAGACCGCAGCGGTGGTAAACATGGAAATAAGGGGGATGAGGCAGCGATTACGGCCATCAAAATGCTTTCTCTTGCGAAAAGTTTTAAATCCAGTCGCAGTCTCGGTTTCTAAACTAATTAGTCTTCGCTGTCCGGCGAAAAACCTTGGTTCAGCAATGTACCAAAGAGATCGCGAAACGAAATGCCAGCCGCTAATTTATTTTTACTAAGTAAGGAATGTTCGGCCATGCCGTGCAAGGCAAATTCCATTAATAAATATTTTTCATAACCTTTCTTTCCGGGTTGGTAGCGTTCAACTAATTCACTGAGTCCATCAATCACTTTTAAAGCAGATTCATAAACCTTATCGTTTTCGTTTTCCAGCAAGTCAATCATATTACCCTGCGAAAACCAGGCACTGATTGCTGAGTAGTCCGAATTCTCTTTCTTCCTTTTTAATTTGGCAGGGTCTGGAAAATACTGGAGAAATAAATTCCGTATCGCTAGACTGATGAGGTTCTGGGCAATAACTGCGGGACCTTCCTGCTCTCCCTCATAAACGAGTTCAACTTTACCGTTGATAGCAGGCACTGCTGAGTATAAATCGCCAATACGCGTGTAGGTGTAGGGTAAATCATTTTTTAGAAAACGGAGTTCTGCAGCGCTCACCAGACTTTCATAAGCACTAATGGTTAAGCGCGCACTCACACCACTTTTCGCATCAACAAATTCACTTGTTCTTGCTTCTATCGCAATCTGTTCAACCAGCTCCTGAAGTAGTCCGCCGACCTGAATTTTTTTCTGTTCGCTATTCAGCCGGGCCTGATCCTGCGTTATCCTGCGGGCATCTTCTATGTTGCGGGGATAGTGCGTGAGAATCTGAGAGCCAATCCTGTCCTTCAGAGGCGTCACAATGCTTCCGCGATTGGTGTAATCTTCAGGATTCGCCGTAAAGACAAACTGTAAATCTAAGGGTATACGTAAGTTAAATCCTCTGATCTGGACATCACCTTCCTGCAAGATATTAAATAAAGCGACCTGAAGACGCGCCTGTAAATCGGGTAATTCATTTATCACGAAGATGAAGCGATTGCTGCGGGGAATTAATCCGTAATGAATCACCTGCTCATCTGCAAACGACAACTTTAAATTTGCTGCCTTGATCGGATCCAGATCACCAATCAAATCCGCTACACTCACATCTGGTGTTGCGAGTTTTTCCGCAAAGCGATCCGAACGGTGCACCCAACTTATGGGTGTCGCATCGCCATGGACAGCGATGAGCGATTTCGCAAAATTGGAAACAGGCAGCAGAGGATCGTCGTTTAAGGGACTGCCACTTACCACAGGTATATACTCGTCGAGAAGATTCACGAGTTGTCGAGCCATCTTGGTTTTCGCCTGACCGCGTAAGCCTAAGAACAAAATATTGTGACGGCTTAAGATCGCACGTTGAACCTCGGGCACCACCGATTCCTCATAACCAAAAATACCTTCAAAGACGGTCTGATTGTTTTTTAAGCGCGCAATAAGATTGTCACGCAGTTCGTCTTTAATGGTCTTAAAGGTATAATCTGACTTTTTTAATTCACCAAGCGTCTGAATGGAAGCTACGTTCATGTTAAATTTTTTTTCGTTTGTTATTCGTGTAATCTCGGAAGATAACTTCCCCGAGACCTTTTAATCCTGTAAAATAAGCTTTGCCCTGATTGGCTGCTGTAAACTCATCAATAAAATCCTGTAGGTAAGAATCTCGCGCTACCATAAAGGTCGTTATGTCCATCTTTGCACGTTTACAGGCAGCTGCAAGGGTCAGACATTTATTCACAATACGGCGGTCAAGTCCGAAACTATTTTTATAATACTCACCGTTTTCTTTGAGGCAACTGGGCTTGCCATCTGTTATCATGAAAATTTGTTTGTTGGCGGCTTTTTTCTTTCTTAAAATGGACATTGCCAGTTCAAGTCCCGCTACTGTGTTTGTATGAAAGGGCCCCACCTGCAGGTAAGGCAGGTCTTTTAACTGAATGGGCCAGGCGTCATCTCCAAAAACAATAATATCTAGACTGTCTTTATTGTATTTACGG
>CALPON020000145.1 GCA_943325195.2 Sphingobacterium thalpophilum
GCCCTTATTTCACGGAGGTAGCGAAATGTATGATCGGCAGGGCTCCAGCAATTCGATGGCACCAGCCATGCTCTTCTCTTACCACAGTCATCTCCCAATCATTGGCATCATGGCATCGCGGGGCTCCAGAACGGAAACCGAAGCCTGTATTCAACTGATGAATAGCTATAAACGGAAACAGCTTGGCGCAAAAAAATTCAACAATAAAAACATCTTCATGATTGTTACTAAAGATCCTTTAATGCCGGATGAGGCCCGCTTAAAAAAGGACTTGCAGTTCTTTAAACGTTCTGACAGTCTTAGCTATGCATTTTTACGGCCAGAAGATTTACTGCGACCAAAAATCAGTGCAGAACCTGTGATTATCCGAAGCGGGGACAGCAGTCTTTTTAATTCAAAGGCCATCATTTATATTCCAAGCAGTCCGCAACAGCCTTTTGTGAAAACAAAATTTAGCGATTTCTGCGTACTGAAAAAACTAGACTCTAATCAGGTAAGAGAGGGCTTATACATTCTTTCCCTTCATTATTATTACCAGCCGATTACTTATCGCGACTTAGCACTGGACCTGATTGTCACCGAATCCTTAAATGGACACTATCAATGGCGCGATCTACTTCCACTGCGCTGTATGAGCGGATTTTACAAGGGCTATGCGGTCTTTGAAACCTATGTCAAACTGAATGCTGGCGGGCGCTATGAATTTATTTTAAGCGGCAAAGAAGATCGTAGCTATCACGTGTCCGACTTTCTTTTACGTCCCGCCGAAACAGATGTGATAATCGTGAGACCCAAGGGAGATAGCCTCTATAATAATTTTGCACCATGAGAAGATTAAACACGTTTAATTCCCGTCCGGTTCTCTTCCAGTTCTTTTTAATACTCGCAACGGGAACCCTTTACTTTATTTATTTTCCCGAAGTTTTTCTGCAACCCAATTCTATT
Source organism: Sphingobacterium thalpophilum (assembly GCA_943325195.2). Taxonomy (GTDB): domain Bacteria; phylum Bacteroidota; class Bacteroidia; order B-17B0; family Aurantibacillaceae; genus Aurantibacillus. The sequence goes on from CALPON020000145.1 coordinate 946, forward strand.
CTGGCAGGCATTACTGGCGATGCTTTAAAAAACTACTATACCTATGCCTATCATGCAGTGCGAGACACAGCGCCACTAACCTTCGGCGGCATGCAGTTCCCATTCGGCGAACACGTGGTGTATACTGACTGCCAACCCTTACTCAGCGGACTTCTCCGACTTTTTCCATTTACACATCCCTATGTCATAGGCATTCTTCATTATCTCTTGTTTTTTTCCTACATCATCGTCCCTTCGATTTTATTCCGAATTTTAAAAAAATTAAAGCTCGGGGACTGGCCGGCCTTACTTTTCGCCTTGGCGATTAGTTTGCTCGCGCCCCAGTTTCAAAAAATAAGCGGTGGTCATCATGGACTTGCTTATGGTTTCATCATTCCCTTTGCCATCTTGCTTTGCCTGAACACCACAGAACATAAAACGTGGAAACAATACTGGTACTTGACCATCTATAACTTTTCAATTTTTTTTCTACATCCCTACATGGGATTTTCGGTCAGTTTGCTAAGTGGCTTGTTTTTGCTGATTTCTCTTTCCTTTGAAAAGAAATATTCTATCCGCACATTATTGTTTTCTATGTCACCCCTTCTGCTACCACTTGGAGGGTTTAAATTATTTATGCTGGCCACTGATACCCATGGAGCACGCACAGCCGAGCCCTTCGGAGGTAAAACGATTCTTGAAAATACGGACGGTCTGGTAGCGCCGGACTTTGGTCCGTTTAAAGAAGTCTTAGAAAAATTATTTCCCTCTAAAATCCCCCACCTTGAGAGTCACGCCTATGTCGGTTTCGGTGTACTACTGCTCTTTATTTTTACAGCTGGACTCTGCTTGCGCAAAGCAAGGACTTTAAAAATAGATACAAACGCCAGCAGTTTATTTTTAAGTGCGCTCCTTTTACTTTTGATTTCTTTTGGCTGGCACCAAAAAGTCCTAGAGTTATTCCATGTTAGAAGTGAAAGTCTCAATCAGTTTCGTGCCGCTAGTCGTTTTGCTTGGAGTTATTATTACGTTTTGCCACTCTTTCTGGCCGTGCTCATCCGCAACAACTGGTCTGCGTCTTCCGACCGCCTCCTCACATTTATTGGCGCAGCCTTGCTCCTACTTAATCTCACCGAAGCACATGCGTATTTTAGGAAAGACCGCGATAATTTTTGGACGCACAGAAATGTGCTGAACAGTGCCCTCCTGAGTCCCTCAGAAAAAGAGGTCATCCGCGAAATCAAAGCCAGGAACTGTCAAGCCATTGTGGCTCTGCCGGTGTTTCATGTCGGCAGTGAGACCTATGCCCGGTCGGGAGCTGATCTCAGTATGATTCCTGCATTTCTCTATTCGTTCCATAGTGATGTGCCGATACTTGGTGCTGCCATGTCCCGTACCTCAATTAAAGAAACAGTAGCCAGTCTTGATTTACTCAATAGTTATCACAATACACACGCCGCGCAAGCCTATTTAAATGGGCAACCATTTGTGATTCTGCAAACTCAGGATGCTTTGGAAGGAGACGAAATGAGGCTGCTCCGGCATTTTAAACCTGTGTATCAATTTAATAAAGTGGAAATTGGCTTTATGAATCAGGGAGAATTTCTTGCGCCAAAATTTGCAGCAGGTCCAGTCAATTTAAACGACACCCTTCTTAATAGACCGTTAATTTTCAGAGAAACAGCAACAGTGCCTCCCTATCAAAGATCGGCGGTAACTGATTTTAATACAATCTATAAATTGGATTCATTAGTGCTCGCTGATGGTATTTACCTTGTATCCTATCTAATCAATACAAAGGAATTAAAAGAGGGTCAAGGTCCGGGTCTGATTGTCGCCCGCCGCGATCAGGCCAATTACCGCTGGGAACAACTATTTTCCGGCCGCTCGGTCAGTGGGTTTTACAAAGATTTTCAGGTAATGGAATTTACAGTCCCTTTAAGTAGGCATTCGGCGTACGAATTTATTTTGCAAGGTGACCATCAAGGATTTTATTCGATTAAGAATTTTTTAATTCATCCCGACACATTGGATACACGATTTAAAAAAGGGGAAATTATTTACTGGAATAATTTTCCCATTAACCTGCCCTAAAAAGTACTCTAATCAGGTTGAGGCTTTCCTGCATCAGGATTTTCAGTTTCATATTACTAAAAACAACATTGTCCTTTAATTGCACTGGCACTGTTTTGAGGAGGATGGATTTTTTTCGCGAGCACTGAAAAATAAATTCAAAATCAAAAAGATAGCGGTCGATGCTGGTCTTGAGAAAAATTTCTTTGCCATTTGTATTAAAGCCTTTGAGTCCGCATTGTGTATCACTTACCGGCATGCGAAGAATGCGCTTTAAAAAAAAACGGAAAGAGCGGGAAAGTACTTTTCGAAAAAAAGACATTTTGCTGAGGTAATACGCCTGACTTCTATATCCCGCCACCACATCTACATTTCCTGCTACCAGTGTTTCGATGAGGGCCAGCGTACTTTCGGTCGTGAAGGGAAAATCAATATCGGTATAAACAATAAATGTAGCCTCGGATGTCGCGACACCCGTTCTCAGAGCAAAACCTTTACCTCTGTTCTGCTCGTAGGAATGGAAGATCAGAGGTATGCCAGCCTGCTTAATTTCCTCTATTTGTGTTAATAAGCGATCTGAACGAGACCCATCATTAACGATGATAAATTGAAGTTCAAATTTTTTTCGGGCCACCTCGTAAAACTCCTTTAGTTCCAGATGCCATCGCTCGTTTGGCGCATAACATGGTAAAAGGATGTCGACTTGAAGTGGCATTTGGTCTGTGGGCTAAGGAAAAATCAAAGAACCATTTCCGGCACCTCGCCATCAATAATTAATCGTCCGGCCGTTGCATTTTTAATCTGCTCCACGGAAATTCCCGGTGCCCGCTCTAGCAGTTTAAATCCACCTCCCGGCAAAATATCGTAGACCCCCAATTCGGTCACCACTTTTTTTACACAGCCGACTCCGGTCAGCGGAAGGTCACATTTTGGGAGCAGCTTTGACTGTCCTGCTTTATTAACCTGTTGCATGGCAACTATAATATTTTTTGCGCTCGCTACCAGATCCATGGCACCGCCCATTCCTTTCACCATCTTACCTGGGATTTTCCAATTGGCAATATCCCCCCGTTCGCTCACTTCCATAGCGCCAAGAATAGTGAGGTCCACTTTCTGGCCCCGAATCATTCCAAAACTCATTGCGCTGTCGAACACGCTGCTTCCTTTTAACAAGGTAATCGTCTGCTTGCCGGCGTTGATCAAATCGGCATCCTCTTCGCCCTCAAAAGGAAATGGACCCATTCCTAGAATACCATTTTCAGATTGCAGTACCACATTAAATCCTTCCGGAATATAATTTGCGACCAGTGTCGGAATGCCAATTCCGAGATTGACAAACATGCCATCCTTTACTTCTCTTGCAATCCGTTTCGCTATTCCGTTTTTATCTAACATAATCAATAAACTTTAACGTATTCTTTTTCCAAATCTTTTTTCAATGTTTCAGCCAGATTTCTGGCAATACTCATTCGACCCCTATACCGGTAATGTTCCGTGGTCCAGTTCTGATCAATAAACTCGTTTCCGGGGACTAATTCCAAATTATCTGTCACCCGGCAATGTTTCTGGTTATAGCGAGACATCAGGAAATCACGATTCTTGTGCATCAAAAATACTAAATCCTTTCCAACGAGGCTATCCGCATATTGGACATTTTCCGCCATAAGATTCAGGTGTAGAGGGACCTGGCGTTCGCCACACCACTGGTAAATCGCATCAAAATCCGCTACCCGAACATTCTCTTGATCCAAGCACAAGGCATACGCTTTAATATAATGACAAGCGAGCTCAATTTTCTTTAGGTCCCATTGCCCATCTTCTGTCAAATGCCCCCCGTTAGCCATAGCGTCGTCCCACTCCCTAACGGTGCGATAAGGAAATGTGTAAGGGAAGCCGAGCTGCCTGTTTTTCCATTCGTCCAGCATATCTTTTTCCCGCTCGCTGTTGCTGCGAACGTCGAAATTCTGGAGCGAGAGCATAAAACGATTCACGATAGGCGGTCCGTTTTTAGAAAAAACTAAGGCAGCCTGCAAACTATTCTCTAAAGTGGAGTTGATCCAAGCGGCATTAAAAGAACGCAGATTCAGGGTGACAATGATTGCTTTTGGATATTTTCCAGCCATATCAAACTCCTTCAGCCACCAACGGTAGATACCAGCGTGGGTTGCTTCTTTATTAATGTTTCGAAAATGGAGACTAGGATAAAATTGAGCGCAGAGACTGGAGATACTCTTCTGCGTGGAGTCTTCCGGTACAAAGGTGGTGTTGGATGATTCTCCAAAGTAGTAAACCTCCGCTGTGTCGATACTACTCCTCAGCGCAAGTAATTCCTTGCTGTGGGTTTGCAGATCCTCATCGTACAGCGTCTGCACATACATAAAATTTAGTCCCGCCACGATGAGCAGTAAAACTAAAGCACGTATGAGCAGCTTTTTAATCATTAAAACTGAAAATAAATAAATGCAAATTTCTCGGTTCCTGCGAAAGCCAGTAATCCAAAAATCAGGACGGTATAGAGGGTCCAACGGATCACTAGCGGTTGTGCTGAAAGTTTCTGATCCATTCGCGCACCCTTTAGCCAGATGTCTCCCAAAAGCAGCAGCGATGCAGAACCAGCGGCAAGGTAATAAGTAGTAGAGTTAAAAAGCCCCGTATTAAAAGCCGTCAGAGCCCTGAAAATGGCCTCCGCTTTTTCAAAATTTTCAGCCCTAAAAAAGATCCAAATTAAACTAGTAAGGACAAATGTCTTAATTACCAGCAAATGCCGTAGAGCAGTCCCGACTTTATCTACTGAAATCAAGGGTTTAAAAAAGCGTTCCGCAAGAAGAAGCAGACCGTGCAGTGCTCCCCATGCCACAAATGTCCAGCTCGCACCATGCCAGAGCCCACTTACCATAAAAACAATCATCGTATTTAATGCCCAGCGGGGCAAGGCTACACGGTTGCCTCCCAGCGGTATGTAAAGGTAGTCACGAAACCAGGTACTGAGGCTGATGTGCCAACGCGACCAGAATTCGCCAATGCTCGCACTCAAGTAGGGACTTCTAAAATTATCCATAATACGGACGCCAAGCAGCAAGGCGCTTCCAAGGGCAATGGTCGAATAGCCATAAAAATCAGCATAGATTTGAAATGAAAAAAGGAAGACACTCATCCAGACCGAAAAAGGCGAGTGACTCTCGGGATCAGCATACACCGAGTTGACATAAGGAGCAATGTTATCCGCAACGCACATTTTGATAAAGAGTCCAAACAATATAAGGCGGAAACCATCTGAGAAATTACGGTAGAGCGGGGCCTGTACTTTTTTTAGTTCATTGCCAAGTCCTTCATACCGTTCAATTGGTCCTGCCACCATCTGCGGAAAAAACAATACGTAATTTGCAAAATAACCCAGGTGTCGTTCTGCCTTCTGTCGTCCCTTATACACTTCGATAGTATAACTCATCGACTGAAACGTATGAAACGATAATCCTATTGGGAGTACGATCGAGAGATTAATAGGGTGAAACTCTGCACCAAAAAAAGAAAAGCACTGCTGAAGGTTTTCATTTAAAAAATTAAAGTACTTGAAAAAACAAAGGAGGAGAATGTTGGATAGTAAACTTAGTATCAGAAAGATTCGTCGTTTTTTACCCTCACTCGCTTCTATGGCGATAGCAGATAAATAATCTACCAGAATAATAAAGAACA
>CALPON020000146.1 GCA_943325195.2 Sphingobacterium thalpophilum
GCCTTCAAGGGCCAGCGAACTACTTTAAAAACAAAATGTGTGGGGGATAATTGTCTTGCTTCTGAATACGATAATTTTTTTTATGATCAGAAGCGCATTCAGTTGGTTCAGTCGGGGGTGATTGAATTTTACCGGTCCTTCAGCGATGTAAGGACGGCACGGCGGATTTCAGATCATCTGCCAGTCTATCTTAAATTTAATTTGCGCTAAGCGCAGATAAACTGTCGATTCACAAAGTCTAATCCGTCCTTCCTGCTGGACGGTCCTTTGCTCTTGGCTTTGTCGCCCCGAGGAATGGGAAGTTCCAAGACTCCTTGCATCAGCTGTTTTCAGCGCGCTGACTTCGCATGGCTGCGGGCCGCGAAGGGCATTTGCTGGAATTTGTTTTGCATTTCCCCATTCTGGGGAAAAAACACCCCGTTTACCAAGACAGTAAAAACTAGCTAAGGCCTTACTACAGCTGATTAACCTGGGCTAGGGGCAGGGGACCTTATTTATTCTGCTTCTGCGGATAGCTCGCTCAAGCTGATTTTATTTAAATACTTATCGAGTCGGCTACCATTTTTAAAAGCTTTCATATCACGGATTCTATACGTGGTAAGAGAAACAATCACTTCCACATAAAATTGGAAGATAAAATACAGATTCACGGTCTGGTTTTTTTCACAGTGATTTTCAAGGTAGATACCTTCGCGCCAGAGGATATCTGCCTTATCGCCAAGACTTAGCTGCATAAATTCGTCAAACTTCATACAAGCTGATTTGCGAAAGTTGTGCCAAGTGCCAAGTGGTAAGTTGGAAGTTCAGGCTTGTCGGTTTTTATTTGAACGGAGCGAAACCCAGAGCCCTCCAAAAGAAACGGGGTATCCGAAACCTACAGGGCGCCTAGGATGGCTGCTTCCACATCACCTTGAATCTGCGTATAATCGACCTTCACAAACGCTTGGCCTGTTAGTTTTTCATAGAGCTCAATATAACGGGCGCTGATTTCATTCAACCATTCATCGCTCATTTCGGGAACATGTTGTCCTTCTTTTCCCTGAAATCCATTTTCGATCAACCAGCGACGTACAAATTCTTTACTGAGTTGTTTTTGCTCTTCGCCTTTCGCCTGACGTGCTTCATAGCCCTCGCGGTAAAAATAACGAGACGAATCCGGAGTATGGATTTCATCCATCAAATAAATAGTATCACCCACCAATCCGAATTCATATTTGGTATCCACAAGAATCAAACCCATTTTATTGGCAATCTCTTGTCCCCGCTGATACAAAGCGCGGGTATAGTTTTCCAATTGTACATAATGGGCTTCACTGACAAGGCCTTGGCGGATGATTTCTTCGCGGCTAATATCTTCATCATGTCCCTCTGACGCTTTGGTCGTTGGGGTAATAATCGGATTCGGTAATTGGTCGTTTTCTTTCAGACCTTCTGGCAAGGTGACACCACAAAGTGTCCGCAAACCACTGTTATAAGTCCTTGCTGCGTGACCCGCCAGATAGCCCCTCACGACCATTTCCACCTTAAAGGGCACGCACATGCGGCCAATACTTACGTGGGGATGAGGTGAGGAAATTAGCCAATTAGGTAAAATGTCCCGCGTCGCCTCTAGAAAGCGGGCAGCAATTTGATTAAGCACCTGTCCCTTGTAGGGGATGCCCCGGGGCAAGACCACGTCAAAAGCACTGATGCGGTCACTGGCAATCATGACCAGGGTATCATTACCGATGGTATACACATCGCGGACCTTGCCTTTGTAATACGCTGTTTGTCCTGGTAACTGAAAACTGGTTTGATCGAGTGTCTGTATGCTCATGGCCATTAATTTTTATAAAAAACGACGGCTTGACCGGCGTCCACTTTCGTCTGTAAAGGTATTTAAAAATGATAACTTTTAATGAGCGCTTGGGACCTAGCGCTTTCGTTTTTTCCTCTTTTTCTAACAAAGGGTTTCTACCTCATTCCGCTTTCCAGGTCACTAGTCCCTGTTGTGTAAACTTAAAGGATTGCATGCGGCCTCCTAAAGCTTCAATTGAGCGGGCAACCTTCATTTTGGTGACACGAGGGCAGTAGAAAAACATAAAGCCACCACCACCTGCACCTGAAATCTTTCCGCCCGTGGCCCCATGCTGAATGGCTGTTTGATAAATTGTATCGATCAGGGGATTTGAAATACTTTTCGCCATTTCTTTTTTATTCTGCCAACCGAAATTTAAAACCTCACCTATTTTATGTAATTCCCCGCGTAATAAAGCATCTTTCATTTGGTGGGCCTGCGCTTTGAGATTGTGCATGGCATCGACACTGCGACTGTTTTTGTCTTTCACATTCTGCACCTGCTCATCTATGATGGTGGCTGAAAGTCGCTGCGTGTCTGTAAAGTAAAGCAGCAGGTTAAACTCTAATTCGTTTACGATTTCCGGTTTTAGCTGAAGGGGATTCACAATGACTTTATCATTGTCAAAAAATTCGATGTAGTTGATTCCTCCGAAAGTCGCAGCGTATTGATCCTGCTTACCACCCGACATGTTTAATTCTACCCGTTCAATTTCATAAGCAAGATGGGCAATGTCATATTTTCCGAGGGGAAGATTGAGCCATTCCACAAACGCACCAATCAGCGATACGACAATGGTACTGCTGGTACCCAGACCTGAACCCTGCGGCGCTTCAATGACAGAGGTCAGACGAAACGAAAGTGCCCCCAGATCAAACTGCCGCACGAGGCGGTTATAGACGCCAATAAATAATTCAAATTCCGGCACCAGCGTCAGTTCTTTTGCTGCATCCACAATCAGTGTCCGCCCGCTGCCGTCATTCACAAATTCAATCTTGCCATTCTCAAGAGGTTCCAGACTGGCGCTGGCGTATAAATCGATGGTCGCATTTAAAATCGCACCCCCGTAGATGTCGGAGTAAGGACTGACATCTGTTCCGCCACCGGCTAAACCTATGCGCAAAGGCGCTCTGCTTCTGATTAACATGCTGTAAAAATAGCTTTTAAAAATGGCCTCGCCGGCAAATTATTTCATGTTGATAAACTGAAGCGGTACTTCATAATCGCCGCGGCGACAGAGACTAATGACAGCCTGTAAATCGTCAATATTTTTAGAGGTGACACGAATAATATCATCCATAATCTGAGCCGTCGCCTTCACCTTACTGTCTTTAATATCCTTCATTATTTTTTTTGTGACTTCTTTTTCAAGTCCCTGACGTACTTTAATTTCTTTCTTGATGAGTGGCCCACTGGGATAATGCTCCTTGCTTTCATCGAGACCCCGGGGATCCAGGCCCTGGCGAATCATTCGGCTGTGAATGGCGTCGATGATCGCTTCCAGGCGCATTTCGTTTTCGGTGCTGATGTTAATGAGCAGATCTTTTTTATTCAACTCGATGGTACTTTTACTATCTCTGAAATCCCATCGATTCAAAATTTCTTTTTTCGCAACATTTACCGCGTTGTCCAACAACTGGGCATCTAATTTACTTGCTATGTCAAATGATGGCATGATCTTAATTATGAACTTCAAAAATAAGGTTTTACCCGCAATGTCGCGCGCGAAGAAGAGATTCGTGTTTTTTCTGCTTTAGTATTCTCCCCAGTAAGTGCGCGCACCCAAATATGCGGTGTTACGGACACTTTCTGGTTCAGGGGGCTGGGCAGGGTCAAATCCCACTTCAATTAATGCCTTATTTCTTGCTTGGCCTTTGTTTTTCAGAGGCAGTATGGGGGAGCTTCAGAGGCTACTTAGCGCTAGGCGTTTAAGCCTGAAACAGGAAGCTGCCGTAGGTTCTTTAAAACGCACATTTTATGGCGGATTTCGTCAAAATGCGCTTAATAATTGACGGCCATCCGAACCCCAACAGGAAAAAATAAACAAGCGTTTGAAATTTTTTTACTCTAACTTTAGGCGATGGCATTCCAACTCACATCTGACTTTGAACCCACTGGGGACCAGCCGGTAGCCATTCAGCAGCTGACAGAGGGTATTTTAAATGGCACAAAACACCAGGTATTGCTGGGGGTAACGGGCTCAGGGAAAACCTTTACTGCTGCGAACGTCATTGCAAAAGTGGATAAGCCCACGCTTGTCCTTTGTCATAATAAGACCTTGGCGGCGCAGTTGTTTTCGGAATTTAAACAGTTCTTTCCGGAGAATGCTGTGGAATATTTTGTCAGCTATTACGACTATTATCAACCCGAGGCTTATCTGCCAACGACCGGGACCTATATCGAAAAAGATTTAGCGATTAATGAAGAAATTGAGAAGTGTCGTCTGAGCGCCACGAGCTCCTTACTATCGGGGCGGCGCGATGTGATCGTCATTAGTTCCGTGAGTTGCATCTATGGCATCGGAAATCCAACCGATTTTAGAAAAAACATTATTGGCATTCAAAAAGGGCAGATGATCAGCCGAAATAAATTATTATTTCAGTTTGTTGGATCCCTGTATAGTCGGACGACGGGGGACTTTAATCGCGGAACCTTCCGGGTTAAAGGAGACACCGTGGAGTTAAATTTACCGTATGTCGATTTTTGTTTGCGGATTCTTTTTTTCGGAGATGAGATTGAGGCGATTGAAACCTTTGATAACGCGAATAATCACATCATAAAAGAATTTGAGACCTTTACTGTTTATCCTGCTAACCTCTTTGTGACCTCACCAGATACGCTGAAGAGCGCAATGGCGCAGATTCAGGAGGACATGCAGAAGCAGGTTGAATTTTTTCTTCAGCAGGGAAAGGCACTGGAAGCGAAACGCATTGAAGAGCGGGTGAACTTCGATCTGGAGATGATGCGGGAACTGGGCTATTGCAGTGGGATTGAGAATTACTCACGCTACATGGACGGACGTCTGCCTGGCACCCGTCCCTTCTGTTTGATGGATTATTTTCCATCCGACTTCTTATTGCTGGTAGATGAAAGTCATGCGACACTTCCACAGGTCCGCGCGATGTTTGGCGGGGATTTAAGCCGTAAAGTAAATTTGGTAGAATATGGTTTTCGTCTGCCTTCTGCATTGGATAATCGTCCCTTGAAATGGGAAGAATTTTATTCGATTATGAATCAGGTCATCTATATTTCCGCCACCCCTGCGGAGTTTGAATTAGCGCAGGCGGAAGGGGTTGTAGTGGAACAATTGATTCGTCCGACTGGTATTCTCGATCCCCTCATCGATGTGCGGCCCTGCAGCAACCAAGTAGATGATTTATTGGATGAGATTCATAAAGTGGCTGCGCTGGATGAACGTATTCTCGTAACGACGCTCACGAAGCGGATGGCCGAGGAGTTGACCAAATACTTGACAAAATTAAATGTTCGCTGCCGTTACATTCACAGCGAGGTCGATACCCTAGAACGGGTCGAAATTCTGCGCCAATTACGCGCTGGTATGTTTGATGTGTTGATTGGGATTAACCTATTGCGCGAGGGCTTGGACCTTCCCGAGGTTTCGCTGGTTGCTATTCTGGATGCCGACAAGGAAGGCTTTTTACGTAATGAACGGAGTCTTGTGCAGACAGCAGGACGTGCCGCAAGAAATGTGAATGGCCGGGTGATTATGTATGCAGATAAAATCACGGAAAGCATGCAAAAGACGATGGCCGAAACCCTTCGCCGTCGTAAAAAACAAATCGAATACAATTTTATAAATAAAATCACTCCGATTCAGGCGGGACGCAAGCAATCGAAAGAGAGTGTCTTCGGTACCATTGAAGTAACGGTGAATGGCAAGCTGGTCAAAGCCTATGCGGAGCCGGATGAACTGAATTTGGCCGCCGATCCGGTCGTCCAATACATGAATCCCGATGAACTGAAAAAACAAATCAGCAAGCTGAAGGCGGCGATGGTCAAGTCCTCCAAGAGTATGGATTTTATGGAAGCAGCGCGGCTCAGGGATGAGATGTATGCCCTGGAGAAACTGCTGGAATCGAAGAATAATTAAAAACAGCAATTCAGAAAGTACTACTAACAAGGATTGCAGCTCTGCCAACCAATCCGACTAGTTTTCGAAAACAAAAAAATCCCCGACCTAGGCCGGGGATTTTTTTGTTTTAGAGAGAACTGAACTTATTGTTTGACAACATTCGCTCTGTAAACCGATTTATTATTTTCTGTCACATTAATAAAGTAGATGCCATTATTCAGGTCAGAAAGATTGATTTGTTGAATTAAACCTGCTTCTTGCGAAAGCACCACTTGTCCTAATATAGTGGTGATGGTAATCACGCTCTTATTCACGGATGAGAGTTCAAGTGTGAATTCACCGTTTGTAGGATTTGGATAAACTTTTACATTGGTTGCAGAAGTATAGTCCGTAAGACCGGTGCACTCCGAAACTTGCACGGAAGTAGTGATAGCGGACACACAGGCATCGGTACTTGTTCCAGTTGCAGAATACGTGCTCGCGATGCTAGGAGAAACGCTTATTGAACTTGTGCTCGCACCAGTGCTCCAGCTATACGTAGCAGCGCCATTCAAATTCAGGACAAGAGCTTCACCAATACAGATGGTCCCCGTGTTACCCGTGATTGTCAGTACCGGAACAGCATTTACTTTTACTGAATCAGTCAGTAAAGAAATACAACCGAAAGTGTTTGTTCCCACCACCGAATAAGTAGCAGAAGAAGTCGGCGTCACCA
>CALPON020000147.1 GCA_943325195.2 Sphingobacterium thalpophilum
AGCGAAATTAGCATTCATCTTTACTTGGCCTTCCAAGACCTTAGCACGGCAGGTGCAGCAGACTGCTCCCTTGCAACTAAATGGCGCGTCCACGCCCGCTTCAATGGCGGCTTCCAAAATAGTTAGCCCACCTGTCTCCAGTTTAAATTCCGTCTCAATGCCATACTGAATCACCTTTACAGTGGCATTGACATCGCCACCCGTCACCGCCGCCGCTTGATTGACCGCTTCAATAACACTGGTGAAATATTCAATGTGTATTTTTTCTTTAGGAACCTGCAAATCTTCCAAAACCTTTTTGGCATTTTCCATCATAGGTCCCGGACCACAGATAAAGTACTCATCTGCATTTAGGCCCTCCGCTTTTTCTAACAGGGCTTTCCCACTTTGTGCAGTAATCATACCTTTTTGAAGGTCAGGCAGGGGACCCGTTGGATTCTCAAACACATAAACCACCTTTAGTTGTGGATGTGTCGCCGTCAGCTGGTCAATTTCCGCTTTAAATATAGTGCCTGCCTCGTTTTTATTGGCATATAAGAGGGTCACTGTACTTTTCTTTTCTACGTATAACACGCTCTTCAGAATGCTCATCATCGGTGTAATTCCGCTGCCACCGGCAATCAACACGTAGTTTTTACTGGCTCCGCCCATGAGAATACTGTGGAAATTTCCCATCGGTGTCATCACGTCTAGAATATCTCCCACTTTTAGGTTGCGGTTGATATGGGTAGAGACTTTGCCTCCCGGCACTTCCTTAACAGCCACCCGCAGTTCCTTCTCACTGAAAGGGCTGGTGCAGAGACTGTAGGAACGACGCTCTTCTTTTCCGTCAAGAATTAGTTTGAGGGTAATGTATTGTCCTTGTTTAAACTGATATTCCGGTTGTTGCTGAGGTGGAATCTCAAAGGCAATAGAAACCGATTCCGCGGTCTCGCGGCGTATATCTTTAACTTTTAAGGTGTGAAAACGGGCCATAATGTATATTCAGGCAGCAAAAATAGCCCTTTTCGACCTATAAAAAAATTTAAACTTGAGCTCCCCAGGCCGGTCCTTAGCGGAATAATGATAAAATTTACCAAGAGGCGGGATACATTTCGGTCGCATCTTTTTTTTCTACAACCTTTAAGCCCTATCTTTGTATCTATAGTATTATGGAAAATCTGAAACCAGAAGAAATATTTGAGAGGCGACTTGCCAATAATGAGTTCGTTGAACCCAAAGATTGGATGCCTGAGAATTACCGTAAACATTTGATTCGTCAAATTTCTCAGCATGCGCACAGCGAAATCGTTGGTATGCTGCCGGAAGGAAACTGGATTACGCGGGCGCCGAGTCTGCGTTCCAAATTGGTATTACTTGCCAAGGTGCAGGACGAAGGTGGCCATGGCCTATACCTTTACACAGCAGCGGAGTCACTTGGTATTTCACGCGATGAAATGCTGGATGCTTTGCTGACAGGTAAAGCAAAATATTCTTCTATTTTTAATTATCCGACGCTCTCTTGGGCGGATGTGGGCGCTATTGGCTGGTTGGTTGACGGCGCTGCTATCATGAACCAGGTGATGCTTCAGAGGAGCTCTTATGGCCCTTACAGTCGCGCCATGGTGCGTATTTGCAAGGAAGAGAGCTTTCATCAACGCCAAGGTTATGAAATTATGACCCGTCTCGCCTTTGGCACAGCGGAGCAAAAAGAAATGGCGCAGGATGCACTTAACCGTTGGTGGTTTCCGACCCTCATGATGTTTGGTCCCCCGGACCGTGAAAGTCCAAATAGCGAAAACGCAATTAAATGGCGGATTAAGCGGGAATCAAATGATCAGTTGCGTCAGCGTTTTGTGAATCAGACCATGGTACAGGTGGAATATCTCGGCTTAACAGCTCCGGATAAAAATCTGAAATGGAACGAGGAAAGACAAAACTATGATTTCAGCGAACCGGATTGGATCGAGTTTAAAAACGTAATCAGTGGTAACGGTCCCTGCAACAAAGAACGCCTCATCGTCCGCAACAAAGCGCATGATGAAGGAGCTTGGGTGCGCGCGGCAGCGCAGGCTTATGCGGAAAAGAAAGAAAAATTGGCCGCATAACAATTAGTAGCATTTAATTCAAGCGAATATGAAAGATAATCAGGGGGCTCTTTGGGAAGTATTTGTCCAGAAGAAAGCAGGACAACCTTTTGTTCATTGTGGAAATCTTCATGCCTATGACAAGGAAATGGCTTTGCAAAATGCCCGCGATTTGTACACACGTCGCAATGAAGGAATGGCCCTTTGGGTAGTGCCAAGCGATGCCATTGTTGCAAGCAGTCCGGAAGATATGGGCGCTTTCTTCGAGCCATCGAATGATAAAATATTCCGCCATCCAACTTTCTATCAGATTCCTGATGGCGTGGGACATATGTAATAGGGACGATTTAAAAGAAACGCAGTGAATTCACAGGAAGCATTATTTAATTATACACTGCGACTCGGCGACACCAGTCTGATTCTGGCTCAGCGTCTGAGTGAGTGGACGGGTCACGGTCCTTTTTTGGAGGAAGACCTTGCGCTCACGAATGTCGCATTAGATATTTTTGGCCGTGCAAATGCCATGCTGGAATATGCAGGGAAACTAGAAGGAAAAGGACGGGATGAAGATCAACTGGCTTTTCACCGACACGATCGTGAATTTTTAAACGCGCTTATTACGGAGCAGCCTAATGGAGATTATGCCAGGACGCTTATTCGTCAGGCATTTATCGATGCCTTTGATTTTTTATTCTACACGGAACTGGCGAAAAGCAGTGATGCAACGCTCGCCGGTATTGCACAGAAAACAATAAAAGAAGTGACCTATCACAAACGCCATAGTTTCAGCTGGGTCCGTCGCTTCGGCAACGGAACGGAGGAAAGTATGCAGCGTCTAAAAAAAGGTTTTGAGGAAATGTGGCCGTATACGGGCGAATTGTTTGAAATGAATGAAGTCGATGAACTGCTTGTGCCTGCGGGTATAGCGGTCGATCTCGCTAAAATCAAACCGATTTGGGACCGTGAAGTAAATGCCCTGCTGGAAGAAGCAGGGTTAATGGCTCCGGAAAATTGTTACATGCAGACCGGCAGTCGTAAAGGCTATCATTCGGAACATCTTGGACATTTGCTGGCAGAGATGCAGGCGGTGCCGCGCATGTATCCCGAGGCTAAATGGTAATTCCATGCTGAAAGGTTGGAAAAAAATAGCACCTTATTTTGTTGACATCTGGCAATACCTCATCATCATTGTAATCATGATTATTGCCGCAATTTTTATTCTGTAATGTCGGAAGCAGACATCTTTACTTTACTCGATGCGATTCCTGATCCGGAAATACCTGTCATTTCCATCGTTGAGCTAGGGGTGATCCGACGGGTGACTTCGCAGGACAAGACCGTAGAGGTTACCATTACCCCCACTTACAGCGGCTGTCCCGCCATGAAACAAATGGAGGACGATGTACGCAAAAAACTTCTTGAAAACGGTTTTGAAACGGTCAATATCCACATGGTCTACCAACCTGCATGGACCACCGACTGGCTTGGCGCGGAAGCAAAACTAAAATTGCAAAAATACGGCATCGCCCCTCCGGAAGAAAGTACAAGTGACAAATCGTTTTTGAGCGGAAAGCCAAAACAAGTGACGTGTCCTCACTGCAAAGGCCGCAACACCGTGTTGGTCTCTCAGTTTGGCAGTACCGCCTGTAAGGCGCTGTACAAGTGTCAGGACTGCCTCGAAGCTTTTGATTATTTTAAGTGCATTTGATAGGGCGCTGAATGCTTGTCTATAATCTCCCCCGCCACAGGGCTTGCTTGAACTCGGAAAATAAAAAGTAGCCCTAAAAAACTAGCGAACACGGAGGCAGGAATCTGGGACGGCTCCAATTTTTACACCTCGTTTTGTGAAAAAGGCGCGTTTTTCTTGATAAATCGTCGGTCAATCTGGTTCTGCCACGCCTGCTTTTTTGTTAGCTTAGCGCTCTGAAAATTCAGTAGACCAATGAAAAAATTCACCTTCACAGAAAAAAAAGATACACGTTCAGGTTTTGGAGCAGGCTTATCGGAGTTAGGAAAAACGAACCCTGCGGTTGTTGCACTCTGTGCGGATTTGACCGGTAGTCTGAAAATGGATGCCTTCCAGAAAGCCCATCCAGAAAGGTTTTTTCAGGTCGGTATCGCTGAAGCCAACATGATGGGCATGGCAGCCGGTCTGACCATTGGCGGCAAAATCCCCTTTACTGGCACCTTTGCTAATTTCAGCACGGGTCGGGTCTACGATCAAATTCGTCAAAGTATTGCTTATTCTGGTAAAAATGTAAAGATCTGCGCTTCACATGCCGGCTTAACGCTGGGTGAAGATGGAGCCACGCATCAGATTCTAGAAGACATTGGTTTAATGAAAATGCTACCGCACATGGTCGTTATCAATCCCTGCGATTATAACCAGACTAAAGCTGCTACCATGGCCATTGCCGATTATCACGGTCCCGTGTATCTGCGTTTTGGCAGACCGGCTGTCCCAAACTTTACGCCTGCGGATCAGAAATTTGAAATTGGAAAAGCGGTGCTTCTGAATGAAGGAAAAGATGTGACCATCATCGCAACTGGCCACCTGGTCTGGAAAGCAATTGAAGCTGGCGAACAACTCGCTACAATGGGCATTGATGCGGAGATTATTAATATTCATACAATTAAGCCACTGGACGAAGAAGCAATTCTGAAATCCCTTGCCAAAACAGGTTGCGTGGTGACAGCAGAAGAGCATCAAATGAATGGTGGTCTGGGCGACAGTGTCGCGCAGCTACTCGCTCGCAAAGCGCCGGCGCCGCAGGAATATGTGGCGGTGAACGATTCCTTCGGCGAAAGCGGCACACCCGATGAGCTGATGGTGAAGTATGGTCTGGATACCGCAAACATTGTGGATGCTGCGAAGCGCGCACTGACTCGTAAAAAATGAACGGTCTCGAATACTGCGTAACTTTCTGATTAAGATTGGTGAGGACTACTTTTTTGAAGTTTAACCGAGGCGACTTCAAGCCCTTCGGGCTTGTAAAAGCCCATTATCCCCTTACTTGAGGCAGCGCCTCAAGTAAGGGGTATTGAACTCCTTCGGAGTTCTGTGAAAAGAGCTTTCATCTGCTGCAAAAAAAGATTGAAGTGTGATATAAAACTCGCAAGGCTTGGCATAAATAATCTAAACGCCAAAATGCCACATGGCAGTTCTCGGAGACTTTTGCTCCCATAAATAGAAAGAGAAAACCGAGTCGTACCTTTTTTGGGAAGCCCTGCATAAATCTTTTAAAGATCCTTGCTTACCTGCTACCTGTCACCATCCAGTTTTTCCATCTTTGGCCGCTGGACTTCAAAATCTCTTAGCAGCACTATCCGTAGCTTTGCCAGAACTTTCCAGCACAGAAGTCTGAAAGACTTCACTCTCCTTTACCGAGGACGTAGTCCGTGGTAAAGGACACTTACCAGGAGAGCAAGCCCGAAGGGCTTGAATAAAAAAACTCCCAGAATGTAGAGGCCATATCCCCATGAAGGTATATTTTTCAAAAAAAAAGTGATGTCCAGCTATACACAAATACTCTATCAACTTATCTTCCGCACAAAACGGAGCGAACCAACACTTATAAAGTCCGGTCGCCAAACTCTTTATAATTATCTTTCAGGAGTTCTGAAAAATAAAAAGTGCTTTTGTTATCAAATAGGTGGTGTCGAAGACCACTTGCACATTATCTTCTCTTTGCATCCAAGTGTATCGCTGGCTAAACTGGTTCAAGATCTAAAGGTATCAAGCAATAAGATGATAAAAGAGAAACACGTCTTTGCAAATTTCGATTGCTGGGCCGCTGGCTATAGCGCCTTTACCTACAATGTAGAGGCTAGGTATAATTTGATAAAGTATGTGCAGCGTCAAGAAGTACATCATGCTAAAAAGAATTTTGAGACTGAGTTGCGTGAACTGTATAAAGAACACGGTATTGAGATTGATGAGGACTTTTTTTTAAACGATTAACCGAGGCGACTTCAAGCCCTTCGGGCTTGAAAAACCTGAGTGCCCCCTTACCTGAGGCGCTGCCTCAGGTAAGGGGTATTGAACTCCTTCGGAGTTCTTCGTGAAGAGCTTTCAGCAAGGATAATAAGAGCGAAATACTGCATACCGCTCGTTTGGATAGACTTCGCAAACATGTTCTATAAGTTACTGGCTCACCTCCCTCTGCTGCCGGGCTTTGCATTTATCGCTGGATTTCAATATCACTTACTGCTATCTTGCTAGGCTTTGCTAGAACTTTCCGGCACAGAAGTCTGAAAGATTTCACTCTCCTTTACCGCGGACGCAGTCCGTGGTAAAGGACACTTACCAGGATAGCAAGCCCGAAGGGCTTGAATACTGAGTAAATTTCTAACCACGATTGATGCGCGTAATTTTTTAAACGATTAACCGAGTCGATTTCAAGCCCTTCGGGCTTGTAAAACCTGAGTGCTCCCTTACCAGAGGCGTTGCCTCAGGTAAGGGGTATTGAACTCCTTCGGAGTTCTTCGTGAAGAGCTTTCAGCAAGGATAATAAGAGCGAAATACTGCATACCGCTCGTTTGGATAGACTTCGCAAACATGTTCTATAAGTTACTGG
>CALPON020000148.1 GCA_943325195.2 Sphingobacterium thalpophilum
AACTAAAAAGAATCAAACAGACGGCTACAAGGTATTGAACACTCTTGACGGTCACTTTTTTAATGAGCTTGCTTCCTGCGAATGCTCCTGCGAAAGCGCTGAGACAAGCAGCAAGCAACAGGGTCAGCGGCAATTCTGAAGGATGAGCCGAAAGAAAGGGATAATACACGCCCAAGCGCGCCACATCCACCATGCAGGCGATGACAACTCCGGTGGCAATAAATATCTCCTTCGTGAGACCCGCTTTCAGGAGAAACGCACTGCGAAGCGCACCCTGATTGCCGGAGAGTCCTCCAAAAAAACCGCTTAACAAGCCTCCAAGAGTCAGATAACGGGAATGAATCTGTAACAGACGGAGAGCGGGAATTAACTCAAATAAAGCAAAAAATAGTAAGATAACTCCCATGATGAGTTTGAGATAACTCGTTTGTCCCGTGTATCCCAGTATACTGAAAGCCACCGTCGTCTGGAGGTCTCCCAGACGGGTGAGCAACCATGCGCCAAACAGAGAGGCGAAAAAAGAAGGCAGACCAAATTTTAGAATCGTTTTTCTATCTGCATGTCTTCCGAGTAACACCAGCTTAAAAATGTTGTTGAGGAAGTGCACCACTGCGGTTAATGCCACGGCCAACTCCAAAGGAAAAAAGAGCGCAAATACCGGTAATAAGAGGGTTCCCAGGCCAAAGCCGGAGAAAAAGGTGAGTGCAGAGCCAAGCAATGCGGTGAGTGATATAATTAACAGGTCCATCTGCGAATGGATGAATTTAACAAAAAGAAGATTACTGCATCGTTCAATTTATTGTTTTTTGAGTCAAATTGAAGTCTCTTTCCCCACAACAATAAACACTTACTGTTCTGTACCTGCTACAGCAAGGCTTTTACAAATCTTGAAACACTCGGTACGTTTCATCACCTACACCAAACTAGTGATGTGCACTTTGGTGGCCATCATGGTCTAGAAAGATATCCTAAACTTTTGTAATTATAAAAGACCTTCTAAGAATTACCAGTAATTTTAGCGGTGATGAGATTTAACATTCGTGTATATGGCTTATTAGTCGAAAATGAGCAAGTCCTGCTTAGTGAAGAACTGATAAAGGACAGATGGATTACGAAATTTCCGGGGGGTGGGCTGGAATTCGGCGAGGGAACCATCAGCTGCCTGGAACGAGAATATAGAGAAGAAATGGCACTTGACATCACTTGCCGCGATCATTTTTATACCACTGATTTTTACATTGCATCTGCCTTTGATGAAAGTCAAGTGCTCAGTATTTATTACTTAATCGAGCGGAAGAGTGGGGGAGATTTATGCCCACTCGATCAGGAACGTCAAAAATTACGCTGGATTCCTCTCTCCGAATTGGAAGAAACGCATCTGGATATGATTGGCGACCGTAAAGTCGTGCAATTGCTGAAAAGTAGGAATTGACGACCGTTTTTTGTAAATTTATACTATGCTTAAGAAATTAGCACTTCTTCTGGTTCGCTTTTATCAGATTGCCATCCGTCCCTTATTGCCAAACGCCTGCCGTTACACACCTTCTTGCAGCGAGTATGCAACTGAAGCGATAAATAAATATGGGGCGCTGAAAGGAGTCTGGATGGGATTAAAACGGATTTTACGCTGCCATCCCTGGGGCGGCCACGGTTATGACCCCGTTCCTTAATTTATTACCTTTATCCAATGAGAATTCTGAGTTGTCTTCTTCTTTCTATCTTTTTAATTGCCTGTGAAAAGGACGGGCCCGCGCTGCCTTCTCCAGTAGTTGTGCCTGTGGTAAAAGATACGACGGCGGAACAGGCGAAGATCTTATTTAGTTTCAAGGCCACTGTTAATTCACAAACGCTGCTGCCAATCAGTAAATATTATCAGAACGCCAGTAAAGAATTATTTACGGTGACAAAATTTAATTATTACATCAGCAATGTCCGCCTTCAAAAAGTAGATGGTTCCTGGTATACCGAGCCGGATAGCTACCATCTCATAAGGCATGTGGAGAACGCCACCAGTTTTGAAATCAAAGGGCTACCAATAGCCGAATATACCAGTATTCGCTTTCTTATTGGAGTAGATAGTATCAAGAATATTAGTGGTGCACAAAACGGGGCTCTGGATCCCGCCAATCTCATGTTCTGGGACTGGCATACGGGTTACATTTTCCTTAAATTGGAAGGTGATTTTAGTTCTGCTCTCGTTCCAGAGGCGCAGTTTGCCATCCATGTCGGGGGCTTTGAAGGTCAATACTCCTGCCTGCAGACCGTCACTATGTCGTTGCCACAAACTCTAAAAGCTGTAAGGAATGGAAATCATCAGATTGCGTTCCAAGTGGCAATCGATGAAATTTTTAAAAATCCCCGTCAAATTGGCTTTGATAAGTATTATGAAGAACTATCAAAAGGTCCCAAGGTTTTTCAGGACCTGTCGATTAATTACCGCGATATGTTTAGCATAGAAAAAGTCAACTAATGTTTCTTTTTTTCGGAATGAGGTTATTACATCCAATGAAGAACAGGCTCATCTTTGTTTTTACGTTTACGGTTGGTCTCGTCTTTTCCCAGAATGTCGAAATCAGGGGGAAAGCAGCGCCGGTTTATGCTGGAAAAATCATCCACCTGCAGGTTTTTCAGGATTTTATTACCAATCAGCGACTCAACGAAACCAGCGACACCATTGATGCCAGTGGTTATTTTGAATTAACAATGCATGCGGGTCAAACGCAACCCGTCATTCTTAAAATCGATAATATCACAGCCCAACTTTTTGTAGAACCTGATTTTGTCTATGGTATTACCTTTCCGGAAATTGATTCGAGCATGAACCGAAATCGGGATGTAGAGCTTCCCGTGAATCTCGGTTTAATGGTGAATGATAGTCTTGAACTTAACAATCTGATTTTTGATTTCGAAGAATTATATAACCGATATTTCATACCTAAAGACGGGCAATATTTAGGAAGAGTAGCCATGTTCCGGCGCTGTGATTCCCTGCAGGTAGTCAGTTTGCGTAAGTACCGGGACATCAAACAGACCTATTTCAAAAACTATGTTCAGTACCGCATTGCTTCTGCCAATGCCAGCCTTTCCCGCGGGGAGAAATTCCTGCTCCAGAATTATATTACTGGCCGTCCCATTCAATATCACCATGCGGGATACATGCAGTTTTTCAATGCATTTTTTAAAGGTTATCTGGCAAGACAGTCTTCGAAGCGACAGGGAGAAAGTCTTTATTACATTATTAACACCAAAGCAGATTATCCAGCCTTGCTGAATTTTATGCGGTATGACAAGGAACTGCGAAGCGATAGTCTTCGGGAACTTATCTTATTGCGGGAATTATGGGACTATCACTTTAATTCCGAATTTGATCCGGAGGCTGTCAAAACTCTGATTGTCCAGCTTAACCGAAGCACGCAGATTACAGAGCACAAAGTGATCAGTCAGATCATGCTGGCTTACATGAATAAATTAAAAGTAGGATCCCAGGCGCCATCTTTTGCGGCTTTATCAAAGGATAATAAGTTGATGCAATTCAGTTCACTCAAAAAACACTGGGTCTATCTCAATTTTTTCTCGACAGCTAATATTGAGAGTCTGAAAGAGATGCCCAAAATTGCGACCCTTAAAAAGAAGATGGGGGACAAAGTTATTTTTGTTAGCATTTGCCTTGACGACAGTGTTACTAACTATCGGAAATTCCTACGCGAAAATCCCAAATACGACTGGCCCATCTGGTACAATAACTATCCGGGAATAAAAGTAACAGCTAAGGACGCCTATTCGGTGACAGGGACGGAGGCTTACTTTCTGATTGATCAGCTAGGTAATCTGGTCGCCTCGCCAGCAATCAGTCCTTCAAAAGGCATTGAATACAAATTAAACATCATTTTTCGGATTAAACGAAAAGACACTAAAACGGGACTTCGCTAATGTTGGTAAAAATTCATCCGGACGCCATTTGGTCGGAACAGATTGTTTATGAAGACAATCACATTTTGGTCCTCAATAAATACCCTTCAGAAATTGTGCAGGGTGATAAAACAGGTGACCTGCCGCTGAGTGAGAAAATTAAGAACTTTCTGAAAGAACGGGAACATAAACCCGGCAATGTCTTCGTTGGTGTGATTCATCGGCTGGATCGTCCTGTCAGTGGGCTAGTTATTTTCGCAAAAACCAGCAAGGGGCTTTCGCGCTTTAATGAATTGTTTCGGGAGAAAACGATTCAGAAAACCTATCTGGCGGTGGTCAAGAATCTTCCGCCAAAAATGGAAGATAAACTCATTCATTATATCCTAAAGAATGAGAAAACAAATATGTCGAAAGCCTTTGTGAAACCGGTTGAACACGCCTTGCGTGCAGAACTCGATTACAGTGTCCTCATGTCCTCAGATAATTTTCATTTACTAAAAATTAGATTACATACAGGACGGCATCACCAGATCCGAGCGCAGCTCTCAGCGATTGGCTCTCCAATCAAAGGTGATCTAAAGTATGGTTTTCCAAGAAGTAATGAGGGAGGATTTATTCACCTGCACAGCTATGAATTGGAATTTATACATCCGATTAAACTGGAACTGCTGCAACTTAAGACATTGCCACCCGCCGCAGATAGCGTTTGGAAGTACTTTTCAGAAAAGCTGAAACACAATCAGGAATAAAAAGACGCTAACATTATTACAATCTTTAGGTGAATGAACTCCGTTATTGTTTATCATAATAAAGTGCTGGAGACCATGGTTCGCCAGCGAACTTCTGAAGAAAAAATCGGGCAGCAAGTCCTTTTCAGCGCAGGGAATTGGGAAGAAGACCTAGCCGCTAGCGCGTGTCGCTTTGTTCTGCTTGGCGTACCGGAGGACATCGGAGTGCGCGCGAATTTTGGAAGGGCAGGGGCAGCTACAGCAATCAAACCAGCCTTGGAAAGCTTTCTCAATCAGCAAGAGAATGTTTATTTATCTGGAAAAAGCATCTTTCTACTAGGAGAATTGAATGTGAAAGATCTGATGCAAGAAGCGGAAAGCTTAAATCCCCGACACCCTAAAGATTTGGAGCGTCTTCGTTTGCTTACTGCAGAAGTAGACCACTTGCTGATTCCCGTTATAGAGAAAATTACTGCCATGAATAAGATTCCCGTTATTATTGGCGGAGGGCATAACAACGCCTATGGAAATATTTGTGGTGCAGCAAAGGGACTGGGTCAAGCAGTAAATACCATCAACTGTGATCCACATTTGGATTTTCGCGCCCTGGAGGGACGTCACAGCGGCAATGGTTTTAGTTATGCCTTTGAGGAAAAACTCCTCAATAAATATGCTGTACTGGGGATGCACGAGCAATATAATAATCAAAATTCTCTACACGACTTTGCAAATCAAAGTGAAGCCTTGTACTACCGCTCGTATGAAAGTATTTTTATAAGAGCTGATCGCGATTTTAAAGAAGCGCTTTCCGACTGTATCGGTTTTGTAAGACAGGCGCCTTGTGGTGTTGAATTGGACCTTGATGCGATTACCAATGTACCTTCCAGTGCAAAGACCAGCAGCGGGATCAGTGCTTTGCAGGCCCGGCAGTATATCTATCAGAGCGCGCGTCAATTATCAGCTGCCTGGCTCCACATTGCTGAAGGTGCGCCAGTTCTGTCCCATATTAAAGCGGATAATAAAACCGGGAAATTAATTTCTTATTTGATGACTGACTTTATGAAAGGCGTTCTTGAGCGAGAGGCGGGTTCTGAAACCTATTTCTGAAAAACTGGATCAGGGCAGCCAGTAACATCAGCAATAAACAGCCTATTAGATTCAGCCATAAAAAAGCAGTGAGATCTTGCCACCAAGCAAGGACCACAAAAACTTCGGTGATGCAGGCAGCGAGAAAAACGGATTTTCCGCCTACTTTCTTCATAAAAAAAGCCACCATAAAGATGCCCAAAATTGTACCATAGAAAAGTGATCCCAGAATATTGACGGCTTCAATCAGATTGCCGAGTTTGCTAGCAAAAAAAGCTACTGCGATACAAAACAAACCCCAAGCCAAAGTAAAGCCTCTGGATGCAGAAAGCATTTCCTTGTCTGATTTTTCTTTTTTAGTATACCGTTTGTAAAAATCAATAACCGTCGCCGAGGCCAAGGAATTCATGCCACTTGCGGTGGAACCCATAGCAGCAAGAAAAATAATCGCCATTAATAAACCCACAAGGCCTTTTGGTAGTTTACTGACAATAAAGTCTAGAAAGACATAATTACTGTCATTGCTATCTGCCAGAGGCACGTGCTTCTTCATCAGTTTCTGAATGTCACTGTGAATCGTTTTCGCCACGCTATCCTCTTTTTTAAATTCAGTACGAAGTTGTGCTACCTTAACTTCGTCCTCTTTCTTCAATGCATCAATCAGTTCAAAACTATGCTTGGATTTCTCCTGATAAAGATAATTCTGACGTTCTTTTAACAGCTTTGTTTCTTCACCGG
>CALPON020000149.1 GCA_943325195.2 Sphingobacterium thalpophilum
AAGAGTTTTTTCATACTTTCTGTTTTTACAATTGGTTACTATCAAAAATGATACCAAAATTTGTTAATTCTATTAAAAGTTCCAAAATCAGCCTGACTGTATGATTGTTTTCAGAACAGTCCAAAGGTGTTTTTACCTAAACAGCTGTCTATCAGGTTAATAAAATACGCCCAAGCGACACTCCTTCCGCAAATCTTTTTTCCATTTCAATTAACTGTCCACCCCTGCCCTGTCACTCCCAGCACTTTCGGCCGCCATGAGTCCAAAAAAAGCACAAAGAGGCGCAAAGCCTTCACGCTGTAATAAAAAAACAGCCTTGCGTTTGTCGACGTTTAGTGTAAAGATAGTTGGAATTTCTAAATTAATTGACATTACCAAGCTAATTAACAGACTGCAGGTAGCTCTACCTGATGATCGCATTTTGCTAGAAATCAAATCGGAAATCAGGTTTTTCTGGCGTTCTGCGACCTTTTATGCGCAAGTCAAAGGGAATTTCACCATCGTAAAGATCGTCCGCTCGTAAAACACCGGTCATTGTAATCTCGTAATCCACTGGCTCTTTTCTATCGAAAAGAAAGTGGCTGGCCGTGATTGGTTTTTTGACAGCAAGCACAAGCGGGAAGGAAAGGTGTTGATGACTTTTTGGCCGTAAGTGAAAACGCATGATTTCCTTTTCATGTAATTCAATCCCCTTTTCAATACGTGCTTCCATTTTTACATCATTGAACTGAAGGTCGAGGGTACCAGCATTATGAATATCTATTTCCACCGTCAACTGCAGTAAAGGCCATTTCATAAGGTTCAGCCGAATAGCTCCCACTTCAATTTCCGGAGGAACTGGCACTGCCATGCGAAACAGGCGATTCACTGGAATCTCGATCGCACCCACCAACGTCTTACAACGCAGGTTGCCTTTTAACTGAAGACTCATGCTATCCATTCCCTGCATTTCAGCAAGGATTGTCTTTAATTTTTTTAATGGCAGCTCAATCAAAAATGAGAAAGCCACACTGTCCCCAGGTTGAAGATCAATTTCATCAAGTGTATGAATTTCAAGCAGCTGTTCAGAGGCCAGTAGCAAATGCAGGTCAATTTCCTGAATATGTATGCGAAACAACCCTTTATTCTGCAGCATTAGCTGAGGTTTAGCAAAAAGACTATCCCCTTTTAACCGAAGAGAAAGTTGCTCGAAATTGCTGAGATCGGGAACCGTCAAAAGCAGCGCTTTCCGGGGATTATTCAGATGGAAAAAGCCCGCAGCGGTGAGCAGCAACAACACAAGGATAAAAAATATCAGTAAATAGCGTCTCATCTGTAAATCCTCAGACATTACATCTAACTTTGTGCCTGAAGATGAGTCCCCGCTATTTTGCTGTCTATAAGCCTTACCAAATGGTATCGCAGTTTGTAAGCCCTTATGTTCAGCGACTGTTGGGTGACCTTGTTTATACCTTTCCCGAAGGCACGCATGCTGTGGGCAGGCTGGATAATCTGAGTGAAGGCTTACTGATTCTTACCACTGACAAATCACTCACCCAACGTCTTTTGCATCCAAGCAGAGGACACCTGCGGCGTTATGCGGTGCTAGTTAGGGGTAACGTGAGTCCGGAGTCCCTACGCCAATTGCAGGAAGGCGTTTTTATTGACTTAAATGGAAAAGGTGATTATAGGACTAAGCCCTGCGAGGTGTGTATTTTGGAGGGTTCCCCAATTCCAGAACGCGAACCGCCATACATTCAATATGGTCCGCACACCTGGCTAGCGTTCGAACTCCTAGAAGGAAAAAATAAACAGATTCGCAAAATGTGCAGGGCAGTCCGCCATGAAGTTCAGCGTCTGGTGCGCACACACATAGAAGACCTGACCATTGAACAGCTTCGAAGCGGACAAGTGCTGGAAATTGAAAAAGAAGAGATGGAGCGTTTATTAAAATTAAAATCAGTGCAGACGCAGGAGTCGCACCGGTAATCCTCCCATGCACGTGCTCATCGCGCGTTCAGTGGCGTATTCAAATTTGAGGATTTGTCCCGCCTTTGGTAGTTTCACAAAATCTTCGAGGTTCAGAGGCATCAAAATTTCAGTGCCATCCCCTGTTTTTTGATCCAGTTGAATTAACCAGCTGCAGCCGTCGAGATCATGGCGGTCCAAAACAACACCTTTTACAAAGACATTGTTCTTCGCTTTATGAAGCGAACATTGCATGCTAATGAGCAGCAGAAAGAAAAAACTAATTCTTTTCATGGGGCCGTTTTAAGATGACGAATGATGCGAGCGGGGTTTCCAGCTATCAGGACATTTGCCGGAACTTGACCGGTGACAACGGAACCAGCAGCAACCACCGTGCCAGCGCCAATCACCGCACCCGGACAGATAATTGCTTTACCACCAATCCAGCAATCATCGCCAATATGCACCTCTTTTCCAAAACTCTGTTTACGCCGTGCAAGGGCATCAAGCGGATGGGTGGCCGTGTAGATATGAACCCCCGGCCCAATGAACACATAATTACCGATACTAATTTTTGCCACATCCAGTAGCACACAGTCATAATTTATGAAGACCCTTTTTCCAGTACTTATATTGTAACCATAATCACACTGAAAGGGCCATTCCACCCGAATGTCTTTTGACGCATTAGGCAACAGTTCCTTCGTGAGCAGTGATAGCGTCCTGGCATCAGCGGGGTTCACCTGCGAAATACGCCAAATGAGCGATTTGGCAAATTGCCGTTCAGAGAGCAATTGCGGATCAACAGGTGAGTAAATTTCACCCGCTAACATTTTATCTTTTTCGGTCAACAGACTTTTCATTTCTGAAGGAAAGCGACACCCATTAATTATTGAATTGCTGGAAGCAGTGTGGCAGCGCATTGACCAAATCCCACCCGCATTCCTTCTTTTTCGCAATGACCACGAATAATAATAGTATCGAGGTCATTCACAAATTTGCGTTCGGAGCCGTCACTGAGCTTCACGGGTTTAGTACCGCGCCAGGTCAGTTCAAGCAAGCTTCCAAACTCATGGGGCTGGGGACCACTAATGGTGCCGCTTGCCATCATATCACCCACACGAATATTACAACCGTTCACCGTGTGATGTGCCAGCTGCTGCTCCATGGTCCAGTACATATATTTATAGTTACTGGTGATTAACAAATTTTCTTCGCCCTGATCCGGTTTTAAAAACACTTGCAGCTGAATATCAAGATTTCTATCGCCTTCATATTTCAAGTAAGGCAGTACTTCCGGTTCCTGCTGATAACCTTTTGTTCTGAAGGGCTCGAGTGCTTCAAGGGTCACAATCCAAGGAGAAACGGTACTTGCAAAGTTTTTTGCAAGAAAAGGTCCGAGTGGCACGTACTCCCAGGTCTGAATATCACGAGCGCTCCAATCGTTAAAGAGGAGCATACCAAAAATATAGTCATCTGCATTTTCAGTTGAAACGCTCTCCCCCATCCGCGTTTCTTTTCCAATAATAAAAGCAGTTTCCAATTCGATGTCCAAAAGTCGAGATGGACCGAATACCGGCAACTCAGCATCTGCAGGCTTTTGCTGTCCTTTTGGACGGTGGAAACTGTGCCCACTCACACAAATGCTACTGGCACGACCATGATAGCCAACCGGTAAATGTTTCCAATTTGGAAGTAATGCATTAGCAGGATCGCGAAACATGGTCCCGACATTTGTTGCGTGATCAATACTGCTGTAGAAATCGGTGTAATCCCCCACTTTCACTGGCATCTGCATGCTAAGTGAAGAAAGTGGGACTAGGATTTTGGAGAGAAGTTCTTTTTTGTTTTTTAGAGGAGAGTTATCATCAGAAAACAAAGAAATAATCTCTTTTCTCACGCGCGAGGTCACTGCTTTACCTAGCGAAATAAAATCGTTCAACTCCTCTTTATTCAAAAATTCAGAGGAAACCGAAATAAGTTTTTCATCTGCAAGTACAACCAGATCGATGGCCTGATGGCCGAGAGCAGAGAAGGCGCGCGGCTTGGCACCATTCACTGCAGCGATTCCAAAGGGAATATTATAAATCGAGAAATCAGAGGCCGGATCAATTTCCAGCCAGCTCTTGAGTTGATCAGCCATTTTTAATAAGATTTAAATGTTCTTTCAGAGCATTTTTTAATTCGCTTGAACCCTCCTTGCTTGTCTGCAGCAGTTGAAGGGCAGCGTCAATTTGTTCAGGACTCAGGTTCTCTGTATTTTCAGCAACGGTTATTGCTTCGACGGCCAATTCAAAATCAGGCTGACAAAGCAGTTCCGTAAAAAAAAGTAATTCTTTTGAGAAATCAAGTCCCGTTTCCCAGCAGGCGGCCACCAGTTTGGCTTTTTCGGAAGGACGTTTTGCTTCACTTATCCCTTGCAAGAGGAGTTGCGTAGCATTTAGTTCTTTCAAACGGGAGAAGACAGCTTCAGCTTCTTCACGCGTCACCTCTTTATCTAGCAGTTGCATGACCAGGTCTGCGACCTGATTTTCTTTTTTTGTAAACCCTTCGCGGTCCAAAATCAGGGTGCTGTATTCCTCTTCGTTAAAAAGTTTTTGAGGATCAAAAGCATCCTCTTCTAGTAGTTCTTTAATATCCATTCTCAGCTTACATTATTTGTTTAATGAGGTCCTGCACCTGAATGCCTTCTGCCTCCGCTTTGTAATTCAGCACCAAGCGGTGACGCAGGATGGGGATGGCAATGGCTTTTACATCTTCGATATCCGGACTAAATTTTCCGCGGATGGCGGCATGGCATTTTGCGCCGATTATCAAAAACTGTGAAGCACGGGGACCAGCGCCCCATTGTAAATACTTACGGGCAGTTTCAGAACTGAATTCCCCTGAGAGGCGAGTTTTATGTACCAGTTTCACGGCATATTCCACCACGTTATCAGCAACCGGCATTTTCCGTATAAGCTCCTGATACGCCGTAATCTCTTCAGCAGAAAGGATTTTATTCAGTTTTATTTTCTGATCACTCGTCGTGCGCTTTACCACTTGGAGTTCTTCTTCATAAGCAGGATAATCGAGCCAGACATTGAACATAAAACGATCCAGTTGCGCTTCCGGAAGCGGATAGGTCCCCTCCTGTTCGATGGGATTCTGAGTAGCGAGAACAAAAAAAGGATCGTCCAGTAAATATTTTTTTCCGGCGGCAGTCACTTGCCTTTCCTGCATGGCCTCCAGCAAAGCTGCTTGGGTCTTGGGTGGGGTCCGATTAATCTCATCCGCCAGAATGATATTTGAAAAAAGAGGTCCCTTAATGAATTGAAAATGCCGCTGTTCATTCAGCACCTCACTGCCAATGATATCACCGGGCATCAAATCAGGTGTAAACTGAATCCGGTTGAAACTCAGTCCCAGCGCATCGGCAATGGTATTGACCAATAAGGTTTTGGCAAGACCAGGCACCCCAACAAGGAGACAATGGCCGCGGCTGAAAACAGAAATCAAAACATTGCGAATCGTGTCTTGCTGTCCGACAATAATTTTACCGATTTCTGACTCCAGTGCGTTATATTTTGTTACGAAGGATTGTAATCCTTCCGTATCACTTTTAAAAAGGGTAGACATAGATTTCAAAGATAGGAATTAATTATGTGAGGAAATTCTAATTAAACATGCCTGATCCCGCTCTTTTTCTGAAAGACATGGAAAACTTATCGGCCACCTGAATTATATTTTCGTCTTCATTTTTCCCGGGATCGGGAACGAAGCTATCATCAAACAATTGCAAATTCATCGCTTGAGCCGCTTTGTTTGATTTCACAAACACAATCTTCCAGAGAGGTTGTGCCACATTATTAGTTTTAAATACCAGCAGATCGCCTTTTTGATATTTATTGCTCGCCGGAATTTTCCGGAGAAACTGCAGGGTATCTTTTATGCGTTCCCTACTGCCGGAATCGCGATCGTACTCACGGGAAAGAAGGAAGGAACGGGATAGTTCGATTTCGTTCCTCGCAGACGATGGAAAAACACGCCCCAGCTGCGCTTGATTTAAACGCTGATAAAATTCTGCGCGGCTCAGCAGAGAATTGCTGAAGGATTTAACCAATGAATCCTGCACAGTTGGAAAATAGCGCAGAAGGTCAATCAAAGAAGGCATGACTTCACTTTGCTCTTTTACTTTAAATAATTTTTCAAAATATAATTTGACCAGAGGACTGGTACTATAATAAGGTGCAAGGATGGCAGCGAAAGACTGCAGAGGGCCTCGGTCAGCGAGCACAAAAGAAGTCGATTCTACTTCATTCTGATAGCCGCTATAATTCTGCAGATCGGTCAGATTTTCTTGACGGTTACTGTTTTTTTGTGTTTTTACCTGGCCCTGACGTTTAATAGCCAGCATGGCATCTTCCAAAATCAAAGGAAGCTGTGGCACCAACAAAGTAGGACTTATTAGTTTCCTGGCGCTTAAATCCGCCAATA
>CALPON020000150.1 GCA_943325195.2 Sphingobacterium thalpophilum
CGCCGATGTTTACGTCGATGCTGCAAGTGCGAAGGTGCTAAATGAAATAAATCACATTTGCACCGTCAACACACCGGGGACTGCTGTAACAAAATACAGCGGTACACAAACCATTACTTGCGATCTCGCAAATAATCAGCATACGCTGCGCGAGACTGCAAGGGGACTAGGTGTAGAGACCTACAATCTCTTTAACACCATGAACTATGCTCTAAATAATTTTACCAGCACGACCTCAACTTGGAGTCTCTCAACCTTTGATCAGGGCGCACTCGATGCACACTGGGGCGCAGAGCGGACCTACGACTATTTCCTCAATATCCATAACCGCAACAGTATTAATAATGCAGGATTTAAATTAATATCCTTCGTTCACTACGGGACCAACTATCAGAATGCGTTTTGGGACGGACAGCGGATGACCTATGGTGACGGAGGCGGTAGCTATAAAATTTTTACAGCACTAGATGTTTGTGGACATGAGATCAGTCATGGTCTCACCTCCAACACTTCTAATTTAATGTACCAGAATGAGTCAGGCGCATTAAATGAAAGCTACTCCGATATTTTTGGTGCTTCCATTGAAAATTTCGCTCGACCTAGCAACTGGAACTGGAAAATTGGAGAGGATTTGACCAATAGTGGCAATGGCTTGCGCACCATGGCTAATCCAAACCAATTCGGTGATCCAGATACTTACGGTGGAACCAGCTGGTATACAGGTACAGCAGATAACGGCGGTGTACATACCAATAGCGGTGTCAGCAATTACTGGTATTATTTGTTAACTCAGGGTGGAAGCGGAACCAATGATATTGGCAATACCTTTTCAGTGACTGGCATTGGATTTAACAGTGCTTCGCGCATCGCATTCCGCGCGCTGACTGTCTACTATACACCGACGACAAATTATGCAACAGCACGCTTATTATCCATTCAAGCAGCGAAGGATTTGTTTGGCGATTGCAGCAATGAAACGATTCAGACCATCAATGCTTGGCACGCAGTCGGCATCGGAAATAAATTCACTCCGGGTGTCATCGGTTCTGACTTTAAGGGGGATGCCCTTAATCTTTGCAGCGTGCCAGCAACAGTTAATTTTACTAATCTAACGCCTTATGCCACTTCTTATCAGTGGAACTTCGGAGATGGCTCACCAGTCTCTACCGCCTCTAATGCGGTGCATACCTATACGACCGGTGGCTCCTTCAATGTCAAGCTAAAGGCTATTGGCTGCGGAAATCAGGCTGATAGTATCACCAAGCCGGCCTACATTACTGTCAATATTGCGCCTTCTCCACAATTGAGCACGGTGATTGCCTGCCTTAACATGCCGGCCACACTCACAGCCACGGGTAACAACAACATCCAGTGGTTTGACGCTCCCGGTGGAAACATTATTGGGACGGGCAGTACCATCACCACGCCCTTAGTGACGAATCCGACGACTTTTTACGCCGCGAATGCCATTCCTAATCAGCCGGTGTTGGGCGGTATTTTAACCCCTACGGGTGGCGGATACCAGACCAGTAATACACCGTATCAGATTTTTAATGTCGTGCAGAGTGGCACCCTGAATTCCGTGGTGGTATATGCGGGTGGACCAGGGACGCGGACAGTCGAATTGCGTGATGCTAGTAATCAGGTGCTTTATTCGATTCCTTTTACACTCACGGCTGGCGCCAATACGCTACAGTTGTGGATTCCACTGCAGGTCGGAACCAATTATCGCCTCGCTTTGGCGGCGGGCACTTCCAATTTGTACCGCAGTACCCTGGGCGTGAATTATCCCTATTCAATTGGTGGCTGTGTAAACATTGTTGGTTCTAGCGCTGGCCTCACTAGTTATTACTGGTTTTATAAGTGGGAAGTGACCCGCGAAGATTGCCTCAGTCCTCTTGTGCCGGTGAGTGTCGTTCCAAAAACAGTACCAGTGGTCAGCATGAATGCCATAACAGGACCGGTCTGTCTGGATGATCGGATTAATCTCTCTGGTTCACCTGCTGGCGGCTCTTTCAGTGGCGCCGGTGTAAGCGGAACGACCTTTGCAGGGGCGGGTTTAATGGCCGGCACCTTCACAGTTAGTTATACTTATTCCGATGCGAATGGTTGTTATGCGACTGACAGCAAAGTGGTAAGTGCAAGTGAATGCACGGGCCTTGACAAGAATGCAGTTGTGCAGTGGCAGAGCTTCCCCAATCCTGTGAAAGATCGGCTCTATTTCCATTCAGAGAATGGACAGCACTTACAAGTCAGCTTAGTGGATCTTTCTGGTCGTGTGATTTTTGCACAAACTATCGATACTGCTGCTGATGAGGTAGATCTGTCCAGCCTGGCAAGTGGCGCGTACTTGATCAAGTTTAGTAATGCGCAAGGAGCACTACTCCACACTGCTAAACTGGTGAAGGAATAACCTAAAAAAATTGTAGAAGTTTACGAAGTGGCTTCAGATACAAGGTTAAGAAACCTGGTCTGAGGCCATTTTTTTTCCAGGCGCGGCGATCTTCCTGATTCGCATTCAGCCGGTTGCCAAGTGAGGCATTGCTGGCACCTCCCATTCGCATTTTTACGGTGTACTCCGACAAATAGCCTAATGTAATTTGATGCTTCAAAATGAAACGCAACATGAGTTCATAATCGGCTGCAGTTTTAAAATTTAAATCAAAATTGCCATAGTTCTCATACACCCTGCGCTTGACAAAGAAGGTAGGATGGGGCGGCATCCAGCCCCTATAAAAAGAACGGGAATAGTAGGTACCACTTTTCCATTTTCGAACAATCCGCTCAGTATTGCTGCGATCAACATAATATAAATCAGCATACACCGCGTCGGCTTGCGTTTGCTCAAAACAACGGACATACTTGCTAATGACCTGAGGGTTCAAATAAAAATCATCTGAGTGAAGAATCCCTACAACATCTCCCGTGGCCAGTCTCAGTCCCTTGTTCAGGGCATCATAGAGACCTTTATCTTTTTCTGAGATTTGTTTGCTGATGATGGATTTATATTCTTCAGCAATGGCTAAGGTGTTGTCCGTTGAGCCACCATCCACCAGAATGAGCTCGAGGTTCTGATAATCTTGCGAAGCAACGGAACGCAAGGTCTCCCTCAGCGTTTCTGCGGAGTTATAAGTAACGGTTATGATTGAAACTTTCAATGGCCGTTTTGAAATGCGATTACCAAATCATTTAAGGAGGAAAAACATAAATCAATACGGCTGTCCTCTACCGCCTTTTCGGAAATAAAAATAGTTTTCATGCCGGCTGCGCGTCCAAATTCCATATCACTCAGACTATCGCCCACTATCACACTCTTGTGAAAATCAATTGCCGGAAAATCTGTTTTGCCTGCAAAGCCATGCCAATTCCGGGCTTTCGGCTGGGATGGTTTTCTGCTGCTAAATAGGGGGAGAAATAAACTTTATCAATCCTGCCGCCATAAAACGCTATTTCATACAACATGTTTTTGTGAATCAGCTCGAGATCTTCGGTCCGGTATAAGCGCTTGCCAATACCCTGCTGGTTGGTCACTACCACAATGTGCCCGAACTGCGTATTCAGAAATTTCAAGGCATCCATCGCGCCTTCTATGAATTCAAATTCAATCCAGTGTTTTACATAGTCGTCTTCCAATTTCTTATTGATGACACCGTCACGATCAAGAAAAAGAGACCAGCTTGGATCAATAGATAAATCGTTCAAAGTCATGTTGTGCTTTTTGGTAATCATCGGGCAGACCGATGTCTATAAAATAAGAATTAAAAGGTTGACCGAATAAGCTACCCTTACCCGCCTCCTTTTGAAAATAATCCTGTTCAATACTGAAAGGCTTATCAGAAGGCGTCTCCGACAAAAATTTAGCGGTATTCAAAAGGTAAACGCCTGCATTAATTAAACCGGGTTTTTGTTCATTTGTCTTTTCACCGAATTGAAGAATCTCCCCTGCCGCATTTACTTGCACTGTGCCGTAGCGGGAACAGTCTGGTACTTCCCGCAAGGCGAGTGCATGAGCAGCACTGTGTAAAGTATAAAATTCAAAGAAGGCGCCTAAGGGTAGTTCAAAAAATGAATCCCCGTTAAGAACCAGCACTTGTTCGTCATCGCAGAGCGTCATGGCTTTGCGAATTCCCCCGCCTGTGCCCAAGGGCATTGCTTCATGAGAATAGCGGAAGTGAATGGACGAAGAAAAAGTTTTAAAGTAGGTTTCAATTTGTTCCGCCAGATAACCGGTGGAAAAGACGATGGTGGAAATGCCAGCTTTCTCCAGATAGCGCACCTGGTAAGCCAGAAAGGGATGGCCATTCACGGGGGCCATGGGCTTTGGGACGTCATTTAAGACAGCGCGTAAACGCGTACCAAATCCTCCGGCAAGTATGATGGCTGTTTTTAGCAATTAGTTTTTGGGGAAAAGTCCGGCCTCCACTAACTCACAGATGGTATGACCGAGTAGCATGTGACATTCCTGAATGCGCGGGGTGTCCAGACTTGGTATATTAATCAGCACGTCGCAGGCGTCTTTCATTTTTCCGCCAGTCTCACCGGTAAAGGCCACCGTGAAGAGGCCCTTTTTACGTCCTGCTTCCAATGCTTTTATCACATTGACGCTGTTGCCGCTAGTACTCAGTCCGATTAAGACATCCCCCTTACGACCCATGGCGTCTACCAAACGACTGTAAATCACATCATAACTATAATCGTTGGCAACGGCAGTCGTATAACTGGTGTTGACATGCAGGGCGTCGGAGAAGAGGGGAGGACGATCGTAGTAAAAACGTCCGCTCAGTTCCGCTGCAAGGTGTTGCGCATCGGCTGCACTGCCACCGTTTCCGCACCAGAGCACCTTACCATCGCTTTTATAGGTGTCAATTATTTTTTCTACGATGCGCTGCGTATTGGCCAGTAGCTGCTCGTCCTGCATCACTTTCGTCTTCAATTCGATAGAAGCCTGTAGCCGTTTCCGGATCAAATCTGTCATGGGTTTAAAGTTATGTTTTTTTTGAGCCTTCCGGACTTGGCAGGACTTATTTTTTAAAGTATAAATTGTTTTTTCTTCGGTTTGTCCACTCTCGATGGGGGAAAAAATTGTATGTTTGTTTGACAACCAGGTGTCTGGTTTTTTATCCTATGAATATCGAAGTTTGCTTTAGCCCACTTTCTTATCCCCTTTTTCATAATGAAAATGCCATCGTGGTGGTCATTGATATCTTGAGGGCCAGCTCGGCCATCACCACTGCTTTTTATAATGGTATTTCAAAAATGATTCCTGTGGCGACGGTTGAAGAAGCGCGGGCTTATAAAGAAAAGGGCTACATCGTGGCCGCTGAGCGCAATGCGGAAATTGTGGAGGGTTTTGATCTCGGCAACAGTCCCTTCGGCTACATGAACAGCAAAGTGAAAGGCAAAACCATTGTCATTACTACTTCTAACGGCACCCAGGCCATCAATGCGGCCCGGACCGCTTCAAAAGTCGTCATCGGCAGTTTCCTGAACATGGATGTCCTGATTGAATTTCTGAAGAAAGAAAAAAAAGATGTCTTATTTCTGTGTTCCGGCTGGAAGAATAAATTTAATCTAGAGGATACGCTCTTCGCTGGTGCAGTGGCAGAAGCCCTTATCTACAAAGCCAGTTTTAAAAGCACCTGTGATTCCACTATTGCAGCTATCCAGCTTTACAAGGAAACGAAACACGATCTGTATGGTTTCCTCAGTCAATCCTCCCACCGTAACCGTCTCGCCAAACTAGATCTCGAGCGGGATATCCGTTATTGTCTCACACCAAATCAGTGCCCAGTTTTACCAATACTTTCAGGCGATAGCCTGGTGAAATTGTAAATAAAAATCAGTATTCTGGTGGCCTTTGCCTTCGGGAGGTTTTGTGATTCTGGTGGCTTGTGCCTTCGAGACATTTTGTGAGTTGGTTAACCTTGGTTCCTCACAAAATCCTCAGGCACCGCTTCGAGACGTTTTGTGACCTTAAATCACCTGAGGTCACAAAACCCTCAGGCACCGCGAGACATTTTGTGAGCTGCAGGCCGGTGCCTGAGGGGGCATAGAACGTGATTCAGGGCCCGTCTCGAAGGCCCGGCAGCTTGGATTTCAAGAAGCATAGAGATTCTGGTGGCTCCACACCGCCTCGCCAGCCCAACTTGTAACTCCCTATTTCGCGAGCCAGGGAATCTCCTTCGCGCCCAAGTCCTGGCTCAATTGCCGCGAGAGCATAAAGAGATAATCCGAAAGACGGTTTAAATACTTGGTGTGTATCTCATCTACTTTTTCATTCTCCGCCAAGCGAAGCACCGCGCGTTCCGCCCTACGGCAGACACAGCGGGCAACATGACACCAACTCACGTGCACATGACCTCCTGGCAATACAAAGTGTTTCATCGGCGGTAAAACCGCATCCATGTCGTCC
>CALPON020000151.1 GCA_943325195.2 Sphingobacterium thalpophilum
GCAACAACATCGCTGAATGGAGTAGGCGGAAGTCTTGCGCGCATATATAGATTCTTTCCCACTTCTATTCAACTGACTGCAGGGGCAGCTCAGCTATGGTCCTTGCTTCTTCTGTCTTTGAAAAACAGCAATCTGGGCGTTTGCCGCTAGTTACTTAGAGCTGAAGCGCGGCGGCAGGAGGAAGTGTCGTAACCTTTGCATCCGCTGTAAAAACGATATCCTCTATCCCATTCGAAATCATCAGAAACGGTGCTTTTAAGCTGAGGTTATAACGCAGGGCTTGGTCAATGACCAGGCGGTCAAGCGCTACATAAGGGGCCTTGCATTCCACCACCAGGAAGGGCTTCAGTGCGCGGTCATAGACCACTACATCAAAACGTTTTTTAGTATCGTTCAACTGCACTTCTTTTTCCACCGCAATAGAAGCAGCAGGATAGGCCTCAAGCTGGATGAGGTAATTGAGTAAGTGTTGGCGAACCCATTCCTCTGGTGTAAGTTGCAGCCATTTTTTGCGGACAAGGTCAAAGATCATCTGCTTTCCATGATCTGCCTTCATTCGCACGTTAAATGCCGGATATTTTAGTTTTAAATTCAATAGCAGGAAATTAATTTTAAATATATTTACATTAAAGCAATGACTGTCGTTTATTTATGACAAATAATCCCGTACCATGAAAACCAAAGAAGAAATTGTGAATAACTGGCTGCCGCGTTATACCGGTGTCCCGCTCGAAGAGTTTGGAAAGTACATCCTCCTTGTGAATTTCTCTACCTATGTTATTCTTTTCGCAAAGCAGTACGGTGTGGACTTGCGGGGGCTCGATCGTCCCATGCAAAGCGCCACCGCGAATAATATCACGATTATTAATTTCGGCATGGGCAGCGCTAGTGCAGCAACCATTATGGATTTGCTGACTGCCATTGCACCCAAAGCAGTTTTGTTTCTGGGCAAGACCGGTGGTTTAAAAAAGAAAAATAAGATTGGGGATTTAATTCTTCCAATTGCAGCTATTCGCGGGGAAGGAACAAGCGATGACTATTTGCCACCGGAAGTTCCTGCCCTGCCTGCTTTTAGTTTACAAAAAGCCATCTCACACACGATTCGTCTGAAAGAATTGGATTATTGGACGGGTACCGTCTACACCACTAATCGCAGGGTCTGGGAGCATGATGAGGAGTTTAAGGAGTATCTCCGTTCACTGCGGACCATGGCGATTGACATGGAGACAGCCACGATTTTTACAGTGGGCTTTGCCAATAAAATTCCGACTGGCGCATTATTGCTGGTCACTGATCAGCCAATGATTGCAGAAGGCGTGAAGACAGAAGTGAGTGATGTGAAGGTGACCGAAAATTACTTGAATAACCATTTACAGATTGGAATTGACGCTTTAAAAGAATTAATAAATAAAGGAGCCACGATTAAACATCTACGTTTTGAATAAGTCTGTATCGCGCCGCCAGTCGGCTTCCTGGTATATTGAAGGTTTACAGAAAGGGGATATAACGGTCTTAAGTAAAGCCATTACCCTGGTGGAGTCGACGCGGGATGAAGATCAGCAGCTGGCGGCAGAGATTCTTGAAGCGGTCTTGCCGGGGACTGGGAAATCCTTTCGCCTGGGCGTCACCGGTGTGCCCGGGGTCGGTAAAAGTAGCTTCATAGAAAGTATCGGACAACGGATTGCAGAACGTGGAAAAAAATTAGCAGTCCTGGCCGTTGATCCTAGTAGTGTTAAAAGTGGGGGCAGCATTTTAGGGGATAAAACCCGTATGGAAAATTTATCGGTGCGTCCTGGTGTCTTTATTCGACCCTCGCCCAGCGGCAGCAAGCTGGGGGGTGTTACCCGAGCTAGTTTTGAGACCATTTTGTTGTGCGAGGCAGCGGGCTTTGATTTTATTATTGTAGAGACAGTAGGCGTGGGCCAGAGCGAAGTGGCCGTGAGTCGTATCTGTGATTTTTTTCTTTTACTGATGCTTGCCGGCGCTGGGGATCAGTTGCAGGGCATTAAGCGTGGGATTATGGAGATGGCCGATGCGCTGGTGATTACCAAAGCCGATGGGGACAATGCCTTAAAGGCAAAAGCGGCGCGGGCAGACTATGCGCAGGCCATGCATTTCCTTCAGGAACATGAAGCTGGCTGGATACCACCAACCTTGACCTGTTCAGCACTGACCGGAGAAGGCTTGAACGAATTGCTGGACGTGTTGGAGAATTACCAGCACACAATGGTCAACAGTGGTTATTTTATCGAGAAACGGCAACAGCAGATGTTTGAAATTCTGAAAGAAAATCTAGACGAGAAATTACTACGGAAAATTTATCACGAAAAAGACCTGCATGAACAGTTAAAGGCCTTGTCCCAAAAAGGTCTTAGCAATCCCTTTCGGGAGGCAGATCGCTTGAGCAGTTGAGTCTTTGGCACGGATTTTTCTGCTGGTTTCGGAGTGAAAGACAGGCTTAATTGCTAAGGCGTTGATTATAAAGTAATTAAGCCGTGTTAAAAATGCACATGTTTTAAAAGTATTTCTTTCTAGTTCAAGAAAATTTTTTTTCTTTTGCAGGAATTATAAGTTTCAGATTTAAAAGCAGTATTTATGTATTGGACGTTAGAATTAGCGAGTTGGTTGGAAGATGCTCCATGGCCTGCAACCAAAGATGAGTTGATCGATTACGCGATGCGTAGCGGCGCTCCAATGGAGGTGATTGAGAATCTGCAGGAAGTGGAAGATGAAGGCGAGAGTTATGAGAGTATTGAAGAGATCTGGCCGGATTATCCTACTAAAGATGATTTCTTTTTTAATGAAGATGAGTTTTAAAAACGAGCCGCGATCAGCGGCTTTTTTTGTGGACAAGCGTGGTGGCAGGTCTCCTGCTGCGCAATGGCCATGTGTGAATCGTTTCGATAAGGCGTACTTTAGGATGGTCTTGCGGAACTATTTTTCCGACTTTTAATAATAAAATGAGATTATTTTGATTTCGCCAGCGCTAACAAAAAATACGGATGCTTCTTCAGTTTAATGGGTCCAAAATCAGTATCATTCGTGCGTGATTACCAAATTCCGCGTGAGGGATTGCAGTGGAAAGCCCGCAGGCCATCGCTAGCGACCAAAGGGAGTTCTGCGCTGGTCGAGGACTTGAAACGAAAAGCCCGACCCCGGTCGGCGGGATTAAGTACCGGGGGCACGCCCTAATCAATTGACTTCTTGTTAAAAATTATATACCCCATGTGAAAGAAGAGGGAGAAGGCATTCACATTCTGATCATAGTAGTTGATACCCACGCTGAGGGGACCTAGGGGACTGTTATAGACGAGAGCGGCCAGACCACTGAAATAGCGGTAAAGAAAGGGACTGGTGTAATAGGCCTTCCCGAATTGATCTTCTCTGATGGCCTTGACGGGCTGAAAAATAAAGCCTTCTAAGCGAATGTCAATATTGCGTAAAGGACTGCTGATGAATTTCACGCCTCCCGCAAAATAATTATGCGCGCGGTAGGCATCAATAAAAAAGGTCTGTGATTCAGGCGTGGGATTAAATGCTGGCGCAGAAAGAATGGTGGACTGATAATTAGAAAAAAAACGCTGGGTACTATACACGCCCTCTGCAAAGACCCC
Source organism: Sphingobacterium thalpophilum (assembly GCA_943325195.2). Lineage (GTDB taxonomy): Bacteria > Bacteroidota > Bacteroidia > B-17B0 > Aurantibacillaceae > Aurantibacillus. The sequence goes on from CALPON020000151.1 coordinate 3,615, forward strand.
GATTCTATTTTTACCAAAGGTTTTAATGTAACTGTCAAATGTGAACTTTAGCTGCAGCCAAGGGGCCTGTGGACGGTTTTTAAAACTGCTGGTATCAAGACTGGTATTTCCAGGTCGGAAGCTCTCATTGCCCAACAGATAGCGGGCACGGGCATTAATGAGCGTTCCTTCTGTTGCATACATCTTTCGGTTAAGGGTGTTCATTTTATAGGTGGCCTGTAAATACCGGTAATCAAAGTAGGTGACATCGGTGGTGTCAAATTTTCGAAAATCCTCAGTCTGGTAGTACTGGTTTTTCCATTGCGTGAGGCCGCCTGAAACATTGAACTGCGAAATATTCCCTACTGGTATGCCTGCTTTTATTTCACCAAACTGATCTTCCTGCAATAAAAAAGCGGGCTTCTGAAAATCATAAAACAAAACACTGCTGCCATAATAGTCCCAACGACTGTAAGTAAAAGAGGGCTCGATGAAAAAAGGAATGCGTCCCGGAAAATCGAGTCGGATTTTGGTCATGCTACCACTGTGCAATTTACCGAGGTAACCATTGGCATAGATAGAAAAACCAATTCTCCCAAGATGATTGTATTGAACGCCGAGAAAAGCGCCGAGGATTGGACGATTGGAGATCACCGCACCCGGTTCCAGATAAAAAGGCTTTTCATTTTTTCCAACTATTTTTAAGGTGTAGTGACCGCTGGAGTTGAGCTCAGCGACTGGAAAAATATTACGGATTTTATCTTCACTCGCGAGTCGGAAATACCGCTTTTTTAATTGCCTAAGGGTAAAAGGTTTGTCTTTATAAAAAATACTATTGGTGATAAAGCTGGCCTCCTTTGGATTCAATCCATTCACTTCTACCTTCGTAAATAAAACCTGGCTGAGGTCCTGATAGTTTTTAAAGGTTTGTCTTTTTTTTGCTAAGACTGCTGTATCTGTTCGTGCCGAAATACGATTCAGTATTTCCGGCATCTGACGCATGGTGGCTGCATAACCACTATCAATGAGTCGTTTGACGTTTTCAAAATTAAAAAGTGTGACATCATTCCAGGGCTCAAGAATGATGCCGTTTTCACAAACCGGTGAGAAATTGGTCGGACGCATGAGCAGACTTCGCAATTGCATGTAGAGATTGTCTTCATCGGGCGATGCATTTTTTTCTGCGACGTTGGAGCCGATGATGTAATCTGGATTAAAATCAGTGGACATGACATCGCTTGGAAAATTATTATAGAGTCCCCCGTCAAATAAAAGTTTGCCATCTAGCAGAACGGGACGGAGATAAAAAGGATAGGCCATGCTCGCGCGCAATGCAGCTGGGAGATTTCCTGAACGGAAGACCACTGATTTTTTTTCCTGCACATCTGAAGCCAGACAGCGGAAGGGAATCATGAGGCTATCGAAATTATTCTGCCGGCTATTGGAAACGCCCGTAAATGTTTCCATCAGGTAATAGTCGATGGGTACACTGTTGATGACATTCGTGGGCAGATTCTTCAAATAATTATCTTTGAAACTGTACTTCAGGGTCAGCCAGGCGCCATAATCTTCGCGCTTCTTGATCATGTATTCGTACTTGACCGGCAGATCACCTTTTGTGATGCTCTGAAAAAAATAGGTATTGACAATCTTTTCGATTTCCTGGGAGGAGTAACCGCTGGCGTAATAAGCGCCAATGAGCCCGCCAATGCTGGTGCCAGTGATATAGTCAATGGGAATCTGATTTTCTTCAAGTGCTTTCAGGACACCGATGTGGCACATACCACCGGCGCCGCCTCCGCTCAGGACTAGGCCGATTTTCTGTCCATACCCATTCGAGAGGAATAGGAATGCGGTGAGAAGCGACAGAGAGCGAATAAGGTTGAGCCGAATCATCAGGCTAAATTAAGGATATATCTTTTATCTACAGGTGGTTTTATGAGCAGAGGGACTTTCATAATTTCGTGTTTTTATTCCTTTCCAATGGCGGAGAAATTGTATCTTAGGTTTCTCTGAAAAGTAAGTGAAGTCGTTTATTATCCGTAAGTTCTTGTATGGTGTCGCGGTGCTGTTTGGCGTTGTGAGTACTATTTTTTTTCTCTTTAACATCTTGCCGGGGGATCCTGCAACGGTTATGTTGGGGCAGCGAGCGGGGAAAGAAGCTATTGCAGCGGTGCACCGAGATCTCGGATTAGACCAGCCTTTTACCACGCAGTATCTCAATTATCTGAACGATCTGAGTCCACTCAGCTTGCATTCCACGACTAATTCTGAAAGCCTTTGGTATCTCAATCCGCAGAAGTACAGCTGGACGCCTCTACTAAGTGGCGCTGGAAAATGTCTGGTCTTAAAATTTCCCTATCTCCGACGTAGTTATATTACACGCCGTGAGGTCTCTGATATTTTGATTGATACCCTACCCGAGACCGCTGTATTGGCCTTCGCGGCGATGTTGATTGCTTCGCTACTTGGCATCTTTTTAGGGGTGATAACGGCTTTGAAAAAAGATACGTCTGTGGACCGCGGTATTTTTTTCTTCACAACCGTTTTTGGGATGAGTGCACCCTCTTTTTTAGTAGGGCTTCTGATGGCCTGGCTCTTTGGCTATGTGCTGCGCGATCTTACAGGATTGGATCCGTCAGGGAGTCTTTATGAACTCGACGTGTGGGAGGGAGAGAAACTGCAGTTGCGCAATCTGATTCTGCCTGCAATTACACTAGGCGTGCGTCCCCTAAGCATCATCATTCAGTTAACGCGGAGTTCGATGCTGGAAGTCCTCTCACAGGATTATATTCGCACGGCCCGGGCAAA
>CALPON020000152.1 GCA_943325195.2 Sphingobacterium thalpophilum
CAGTCCCAGCAACGTAGAAGCATTTTTCGAAAAAAATAAAATACTGCCGCATCAAAAAATTGTGGCCATGGGCGAAAGCACCGGAAAGGCCCTGGAAAAAGAAAAACACAAAATCTACAAATTGCCGCGCAGCTTTGATGATCTCGGATTAGTGCAGGTCATTTTGGGATTGTCTTAAGGAGCCTCCTACTTATTCTTGTGATTTTTTACTGAAGAGAATTCCACGCTTCAATATAAATCAACTGGACAACGTCGCCACTTAGAGCTGACAAAGCCTAAATCAACACGTATCCTCCAATTCAAAACGCCAAGCTATCTTCCATAAGAAAGGCTCAATTAATTATAGCTTGTTTACTTAGACTGTAGTTCACCGGGGCTTTAAAAGCAACGTGGTAGCCTGCCAGACTAATGTTTCCTGCCAACTCACCATGGAGTTCGGCATCGGGCTGACTTTTGTATACTAATTGTCCCGACAAGGCCACGCCGGCTAGCACCAATGTAGTGCTGCTGCCTGCCGTCTGATATTCCATGCCAATGTTGGCAAGTAACCACGCAGCAAATCCGGCTTCTTGAATTCTGAAATCAGGCTCCCACTCCACAAGGGTGTTCGCCGTGTAACCTAACTGCAAATTTGAAAAACCCCGGAACCGCATCTGAGTGGTTTCGATCCAAGGGCTTTGGATTTTAAGTGCAATGTTCATGGCGAGTTGTGCTTTAAATCCAGCTTGGGATACTTCTATAAATGCAGTGCTACTTAAAAAGTCCTTACATAACACTTTTACCGCAAGCGGCTTCTCCGCTTTTCCTAACCATACCCGCCAGTTAGCCGGTGTCTGCAAATCCAGCCCCACTTCGCCTCCTGCGCAGAGTAAAGGACTGGTTTGAAACTGCACAGTAAATTTACCGGCAATTTTGCTGAACTCAGGTGTCTTATAATAACCCAAGGAACCAGTCCCAATGACAAAACCCGGTGCTTTGTATTTTCCGTTTTGTTTATTCGTATTTAAAAAACTGGCATTGCCGAGTAACTGAATCGCGAAACCACCTTCATTAAAGTTAGCATCAGCCCCAAGATCGAACACATAAGATCGTCCGGCACTCTGCTGATCATAAAAATAAAACTTTGCGCCAATTCCAAACTTATTGGTTGCATCGGGCACCACACTTTGCGCGCCGGTCTTCTTCATCTTACTGAAGGCAAAGCCTTCGACCCCATCCCAGATAATGGGGGCAGGACTCAGAGGCACACTAAATCCCGTCACCGCTAATCGTGCAAACCAATAAGTAAAATTTCCCGAAGATGGTTTTGTTTTCCCATTTAGAAAAAAAGCCGTGCATTCTACCGGGTTGTCTTTCTTCGGGACTTTCACTTTCACCAACACATCCGCCTGCCAACTGTCACCAAATTCAGGGTCGTCTTTTTTAAAATTTAAAGCGCCGCGAATATCGACTGCGGGTGTCACTAAATAGATGTTTGTCTTATCAAACTTTACAATTTTGTCAAACTCTCCCTTCTTTAGTTTGTCCCCTAGATTGGTAAAATCAAACTTCACATTTTTTAAAAGGGCCGTAATATAGGGTGCTGCATTCTGACCGAATAACTGTGAAACCTGATTGGAAAGTGCCTGCGAGAGGCCTTTCATGCCAAGGTCTTTTAAAATTTTTGTAGCGATGCTGGTCCAATCAATTTCAAAAACAGCATCTTCTACCAGACTCTCGGCTGTATTTAAAAGATTTCGACCGTTCACGGACAAGATGGCATCACGCAGAGTATCTGCAATGTCCGCCAGAACATTTTCTGCATGATCGACAAAATCGCCCAGATGAATCGGAGCCCCTGCGCCATCTTTCACTAACTTGGTAGCAGCGCTGGTAATTTCCTGACGAATATAGTTTTTGACTTCCCCCGTCACGCCCTGCTGAATAAGTCCAGTCATTTTTGAAAAAACGTTAGTCTCAAAACTCTCATTTACGGACAAGTTGATGCCAGCAGCCAGGTCTTTCCGCACTGTCTTAAGACTTGCTTTTACAAGGGTATGATAACTGGTGTCGATTTGTGCGAGTATCTTTACCTGCAGCGCATCAAAGACAAAACGCAATGACTCCTCAATCTTTTTATTAACCGGGTCAGTTATCTTATCAAAGACCGCGGTGTGGACTTTATCGACTGCTTTATCGGAAAGACTCTGAATTTTCCCATTCAGAAGAGCGACGAGACTTTCCACCGCTTTATTAAATACAAAATTAAGCAGGTCCCTACCATTGCCCAATTGTGCTTGGTTGACGACATCTGAATTCAACACTACCTGAAGCTTATCAAGCACCAGCCAGTCACGACTGCTGATACTTTTTGTTTTTATAAAAGGGCGCATGCGGACAATGATGGCAAGCAGTTCACGTAACTGCATAACGGTTTCGCTTTTTAGAATCGGATCCGACTGATTCTCCGGTGCCAAAACATTCAGACTATCGCTGACTGAAAGGCCTCTGCTTAAAAGCATTTCAGAAACGCCACCTACAAGTGCGGTGCTATAGGAAGAAGTGCCGCTCTGGTAGGAACTTGTTGAACTGCTGCCATTGGCTGATGCACTGCTTGAATTGAGGGCAAGAGAGCTGCTGGTGACGCTCCCTGTTAACAGCGGATTCCGGCAGATACTGTAGGCGTTGATGACGGGCGGGCCATTTTCGCCACTTATTTCTTCATCGAGATTTATTTTTGCACTGACACCAAAGGCATAGGCATTGCCATTCCGCCCGCATCCCAAATAATCGACGGTGATGTCAAATTGACTAGCCTGCCCTTTGCATTGATAAGTGAGTGCGGAGGTTCCATTCGGTACATCCAAACCAATGTTACCATTGCCCCAAACCGAAAGTCCCTGAATATTTGGAATCTGTAACCCAAAACTGGGCCATTTTAAATCGACGTCCAGTTCCAAACGATTCCTGCCCTTGAATAGCGCCCGGTGAATGAAGAAAAGAATTTGCTGTTCATTCGCTCCGACAGCGTTAAACGTAAAACTTTTTCCAGCAAGACCCTCCGATAAATACGCCTCTTCAAAACCGTTTTCTTTTAAATTAATTTGACAGGCAAAAACCTGGAGTGTATCGAGCAAAGGCACAACAATACCCATTTTTATGGCTGCAGTTTTTATGTTTGATTTCTCAATCCACGCGTAAAAAGCGGCCTTGCGGCAAGGAAAAGTATTTAGCTTAAGTGTGTCTGAATCAGGAAACAAGAAAGTAGTTCGGAAAAAGAATCCAGATGCGGTAAGGTGAATATAAACACTGTCACCCGGCACATTCAAGAGTGTATAGGTGCGGGACAGCGGTAGTTTAAGTTGCGAACTTTGTTCCAGTGCTTTAGGGAAATAAAGTTCCGCATTTTCAATCAGAAGGCCCTTCCACAGAGGATCACTCGGAAATTCTGCTGGCGAATATTCTTCCGACAAATCGAGGATGTAGGACCGCGGCCGTATTTCCATCGCTAGATTTTTAGTGAGAGTAAGTGCTTCGGAATTCAAATTATTGTGCTCTGCTAGATAATACAATTGGCCTGCATTTTCGAAAGCGATGTTTATAGGGGTCTTTACCCCGGACTTGACTGCGGGAGCTATTTCTGCAAAGCCACTGAAACTTAATCTGTACCGTGACTGATAAAGTGTGATACTACTACGCTGATCAATGCGCAAACTAAAGCCAGAGGGTTCCAGTAAATTATAGCGATAGGCTTGCCGCAGCGCGACTGCAGAGGAGCTGCTCAAATAAAAACTAAAATTTGACAGCGTCATTCTGCTCCGCCTACTTTTGAGTTCCGCTGCTTTTCCTGAAAGTACGGCATGGGGGAAACGCCAATTTACTTCGCCACTTAGTTGTAGTGAAGAAGCGTCAATGAGGACGCTATCAGCTATAAAAGCAGCCTTGCCGTTCTCCGCTATACTATCAGGTAGCAAAATAAAACTACCCCTTGGGATGGCATCACGAATGGTTCCTGCTGTCATCACCCATTCATTGCTGCCAAGAGCAGACAAGGTAATGGCTTGAAAATTAAATTCACGAGGAGCACTCCAAGCAGGATTTAAAACCGTTTTACATTTCCCGCTAGCTATTTTTGTGAGGGAGTCGAAGGCCGTTAAATGTGTGACCGTCATGAGAAAACCGCCGGCAATAAAATGCTCAATAGCTGGAGGTCCCATAAATGTTTGCACCGGAGACCTAGCCACCTCCTGCAAGCCAGAGCGGGCAATCACCTGCCAGGCATAGCGTCCCATGCGTTTAATATTCATCCAAAACATAACGGGAATTGTTTTATCTACTATGGCAGAGTTCACTGGGAGATAGTCCTGCTGATAAAATGCAGTATTATTACTCATTGCATTTTCGGGTGATTGATTGCTGTTGATTTCCACCAATCGCAGCGTATAGCTAATGAGTTGATTCGGGAGTGCGTGAATCGGTTTTTTCCATTTAAACTGCGAAGCCGTGCTCAATGTAAATTGAAATTGGTCCACAGGCTTAATGACCTCTATGGTATCCCCTTCATAGTAGCCATAGTGAAAATAAACCGGCGCAGATGTTCCTTTGTTTTTAAAGCGCTCACGCCCGTCGCTACTTTGACTGCTGACGGTAAAGACATAGCGACGACCGCGCAGCAGCGGTGGCTCCGCTAATCCATATAAAATAAAGTTCTGCGCTTGCGGAGCAGATTCCCAAATAGGTAGCGCCTGATTATTAAGGATTGCAGAAGTCGGATTGGTCCAATTAGTGTTTAGCTCATATATTCGAAGGACGTGAGATAGTTCCATGGTATTTGTTCCTGCGGTCACATTGCTCAGTTGCCATTGAAATATAAGAGAGGGAAGTCCGGTATTTTCAATCACTGCTCCATTAACCGGTGCGGTAATGATAACAGGGTCACTCAACGAAAGCCAAGCTGAGGCGCAGGCGGGGAGTGACAACTCTTTACCCGATTCGTAATCGAGCGCCTCAAAACAAAAAGTATAGGGCCCCTCCGGCAGGCGTTTGTTTTTAGTAAACTGCTCCTTGTCAAGCCCCGTAAAATCAAGATGCGCCGGATCAAAGTACCAGCCTAGATCAGCGCCCTCCAGTGTCATGCTTTGTCCCGGAAAGACCACAATTGGACGTTCAGGCCGTAGGTTGAAATTGGTCCGCAATTGCAGTCCCGATGGCCCTTTGATGGTGAGCCTCAAACGAAAGCTCCAACTGCTTTGATTAAAGTCCGTAAAAAATATAGTGGTTCGTACACGCGGATGAAAGGGGTCTGCGAATTCATCCAGAAAAATACTTTTATCCCCATTAAATAGCGTAACCAGCGCGGAAGGATAGGTTTGTGCGTTCAAATGCAGAGTGAATAGGCTTAACAGCCAGAAGACGAGTTTTTTTTCAGACATGGGGTTTTGGGTTAATGCCTGCAAAGTAAACTAATAATTGAAAAAACAATAGGCAGAAAAAAGGGAATGCAATACGACGGTACTAAGGCCCCTTGATTTAGGTAGGAAGTAACTGACTTTAGTAGACTAGATAACACAGCACACAAGCTGCCAATTCAGCGCGGCACTCATGACCAAGCATGACTTGAAGGCCAGTCAGAATAAAAAAACTCTGGCGCAACTCCTTCAGGTAGGAGATAAATCAAATTACCATTTACAAATGGAACTGAGACTTCCTGCAGAAGAGCTCACTAATTTTTCAGGGCTATAAAATTGAAATTCCGGAAGCAGACTCTTCCGATAAGTATATAGAACAATCAGCCAAGTCGAATTCGAACTGATTTCATTAAAAAAACGGGTTTTGTAGGTCGCAGAAAAAATAATTCAACACTTACAAGCAAGGATCAATAATCCCTATTCGAATTCAATGTTAGCTGTTAAAGGTGCCATGACCCCTTGCCCCTTATTCTTTAATAATTCGTCTTCATCTCCACATAGCGCAGGAATTCCTGACGAGTTGCTTCCTCTTGAAATTTCCCGCCGTAGTATGAAGTGAGAGTTGCTGCATTGACATCCTGCACACCTCTGCTGCTAACACACATATGCTTTGCATCGATGAGTACTGCTATGTCCTCGGTATTTAAAATCGTTTTCAGTTCGTTGGCAATCTGCATGGTAAAGCGTTCTTGCACTTGGGGACGTTTTGCGAAATACTGCACAATCCGATTGAGCTTTGAAAGTCCAATGACCCTTCCGCTGCTAATGTACGCCAGATGGGCTTTTCCAAAGATGGGCACAAAATGATGCTCACAGTTGCTGTAAAACGTAATATCCTTCTCCACCAACATTTGATCGTATCGGTATTTGTTGTCGAATAAAGCAACCTTTGGTTTATTCGCTGGATTAAGGCCGCTGAAAATTTCCTTCACATACATTTTCGC
>CALPON020000153.1 GCA_943325195.2 Sphingobacterium thalpophilum
TGCCAATGAAACGCAGGATGGGTCCAAGACGCTCAGGACTTTGATAAAAATTCAAGGCATCAATTGTATTTAGTTCTTCGTCCAGTAAAACCAAGGTCGGTAGGGCAAAACGATTGCCGCTTAGTTTTAGGCCAAGGGTATGTAAGGGAAAATTGTTTACCGGAGTATTAAATGTTTTTTCGCCTTTAAAGACAATGGTATCCGTTGAACTTTCATTAAAATGAACTAAGTAAAAGTTCTTGTTGAGGTAGGCGGCAACGCTCGTGTCGCTAAAGCTGGTTGTTTTCATCACTCTGCAGGTATTGCAAAAGTCTGTTCCGAAATTAACTAATACTTTACGGGGTTGTTTCTTCTGCAGCTTTTCCAGATCTTTAAATTCATAGGTCTTTACGGCTTTTTTCGGGTAAACCGTATCGTAAAACGTATGCGTGAAGTGATTGGAGAACTCTTGATACTGGGTAGTTTGCCAGGCATTCTCCACCATAAAAACCAGCAGCGGCTCTATTTTTTTCTCATCTAGGTAGCCAGGTACCAGCAAATTGTATTCGAACTTGTTCGTAACTAATAAGGTAGTCGGGTAGCTTAGATTATTCCCCAGAAACTTAATAGCCAGCTCATGGGCCTGTCGCGGCGCAGCACTTAGCGGTTTATAAACCTTGCCGTTGTATTCAATCGTGTCCTTTGTTTCTGCGTCAAACTGTACTGGATAGAAATTAGCATTAATGTAATTAGCGATGCCCGGATTACTATAGGTGGTGCGAACCATGTGTTTACACCAACCACACCAATCGGTATAGAGGTCAATTAAAAGTGGTTTTGCTTGGATTTTATTTTTTTCCTGGGCTTCTTTAAATGTTAGCCACTTTACCAAACCATGTTCTTCCTGTGCCCGCAGATTTACTCCTTTAAATAATAAACTAACTGTCAGAAATAATGTGAAACGCATAGGTCGTCTTGTCAAATAAGTATTGATTTGGATAAATTTAAAAAACTTCAGCCATGATAAAAACCCAAAGACTTTTTCTGGTATTTTTTTCACATTATTTCACAGTAACGGCGCAAGTCCTGAATGTGACCTTCGGATTTATTAATGTCGCCACAGGCACTGGTATCAAGGACCCTGGGCCTTGGCCCTCCTTAAGCGGAATGGAATTCCGCCCTTTTACCGCTTTTGGCGTTTCTGCGCAGCCTGTGGCCAGTGGTCGCTTTGCTTTTAATGGCTGGCCCACCGGCGCTTCTTCCGGCGTGGATGATGAATTACAATTTACTGGCACTTTGAGCGGACTTTCTTACTATGAGTTTCGAATCGTGCCGCAACCTGGTTTTTCTTTTTATCTAAATGCCATTAGTTTCCATGTGAGACGATCGTCCACCGGCATACGCCATTTTTGTGTGCGAAGTTCCGCAGATGATTTTACTGCGAATCTATCCGCAACGACTGGGACCAATCTGCAAATCGCTGTCCGGCCTACTAATTATTTTTTCTGGCAATACGACTCCATTTCTGTAAGTGGGGATCAGAAAGGCTGCGCTGTCCTGCCCGCGCAAATTATTAACGATTCGCTCACTGTACGTTTTTATGCATGGAATGCTGAATCGGCCGGCGGTTCTTTTAGCCTGGATAATGTGAGCGTCTCGGGAATACTCGTCAATTTAGCAACTGTGGGCTGTGAGGACACGAGACAAAGTGAACCTAATAGGATTCTGTATGATTACGAGCGGACTTGTTTTTGCCTCAGTAGCGGTGAGGAGGCAGACTGGTTCCTTTTTTCAGCGGATGCAAAACTAATGCGGAGTGAAAAGAAGGTCAACTGTTTTCGGACTGCTGAAACAAAGTCTGGACTCATTCGCTGTCTGAAAAATAAGCAATGGTATCTGCTGCGCTATCTGATGGAAGACTGACTAACCGAGTATTTTTTTGTTGATGCGGTAGCCCTTCCCCTTTTGTGATTGAATAATGGGTTTACCGAAGAGTTGACGGATATTGTAAATGTGCACATCAATGGTTCGTTTGGAGGAAATGAGCGGGTCCTGCCAGATGGCCTCCGCTATTTCAAGTTTGGAAAAAAAGTGGTCAGAATGGTTGTAAAGCAGTTCAAAGAGACGAAATTCTTTTCGCGGTAATTGTAAAGCGACACCGTGATTGTAAATTAAATATTTCTCAGCATCCAAAATTATTTTTTGAGATGCAAGGCTTTTGAGTTTTGGACGACGGCGCAGTAGATTTTTCAGGAAGACTTGCAGAACAGCCAACTTGTCTACGAAACCAATAAAGGCATCGACGCCTGAATTGTAGGCAATCTCCTGTACAAAATCATCTTGCTTTTCACTATAGATAATTAAATAGGGGGGCGTGAGTGGGTATTTTTTCCGAATTTCTCTTACAAGCACTACGGCATCATTTGGCTGCAGGTCCAGATTCATAAAGATGACATCAGGCGCACTGATCTCGAGGGCGGCCAGTAGTTCCTGCTCCGTACTGTAAATCGTTACGTTTTTGTAGGATTGACTGAGACTCTCCACCGTTTTAAAAATGCGGTTAATTAGATTATCTACAAATACAATACGAGGTTCAACAGGACTCATTCTGGAGTAAAGTTTACACTTCAGGTTTAAGTCAGCAGGAAATGAATGTTAAGGTTGTATTAAATACAATCAGGCGGACTGACGCAGCAGGACTTTGCTGACGGAAATTTTCAGGAGCGCGCAAACTTGCTCTGTTTCCAGATAGAGCGCAGTGGTGGGGTGGGAGACACCCATTTTGATGCTTTTAAAATAACCGTCGGTTTTTTCGAGCCATGACTGCAAGGACTTCAATGATTTTTTTTGAATGACCGATTTCATTTCCGGATGAAGGCTCAGTTCACGAATAAAAATCTTCAAAGTAGTTTTTATTTTCTCATCCTTTAGGTCAAGCTCCGGGGTCAACACAGAAAGAATAAATTTAATCATGCTCACATTCAGGAGGTATAACCGCATCAACGCCTCCATATGAAAACCATGTTCTTTGCAGAACTCAATTTTCTTTAAAGCAGCACTTATTTTTCTGTCCGTCATTGATTAAAAAGCAAAACGCCCGCTAATGTAGCAGGCGTTTTGCTGGAGTGCAAAGATTAATTAGTGTTGCACTATTAATTTAACAGTTTCTTTACCTGCCGAAGTAGATAGACTTACAAAATAAACGCCTGAAGCCAATTCTGCTGTCGATAGTTCGAGCGTGTTCTGACCCGCTTGAGTAGTAAGATCGTTTAAATTCACAAGCATTTTGCCTGTCAGATCGGTCACTGTTACAGAAGCTTTGGTGCTGCTGCCAGTATTGAACTGAAGACGACTGCTGTTATTGGAAGGATTTGGTACCAGTTTCATGCTGTTTAATAAAGCAGCATTTTCACGCACACTCACATCCAGACAAGTAGTGGTGGTAATGGCCATTGGCGCAGTTACCGTTCCGTTTTCATTTTGAACAGTCAATGTGATCGTGAAAGTACCAAGAGTACTGATGGTAAATCCAGGTGAAACAGCTGTACTATTAGAAATGGTGACACCGGAAGAAGCCGTCCAGTTCAGTGAACAATAATTTGGACTCACAGTGCTAGAAGCTGTAAAATTTAACGGTTGAAGGTTAGAAGTATAGTTTCCGATACAAGCAGTAGAAGGAATGCTAATCATCACAACGGATGAACTTGTACCTGTCACTGCTGCTAGTGCTGCATCGGTAAAACTAACATTGCTAAGTGCAAGTGAACCAGTAGAAGGACGGTAATCCGGCGCTGTGTAGCTATATGGGCTTACCAAAAGGCTTCCTGCGTTCAATGTTTTACCAAGGGTATCGTTAGCATTTGCAACAACAAAGGTGTTGGAGATGATCACACCAAAGGTGCCTGACTCCGTAGCACGTTGTGCATAACCACCCAGAATGTTATTTTTGAACTTTAAAGTACCATTTAAGGCGTTGGTTTCACAAGCCAAACCATCGACGAATAATCCACGTGTTGCCTGATCGGTCATGATCGAATTGTAGATCTTTAATTCAGAGTTTCTACGAATACGAATACGGTCGCGGTGGCCATTTGGTGCGCCAATGCTAGTCGTAACAACACCGCGAAGTGGACCAATACATGTAAAGTTGCTGAAAATACCACTTGTTTTTGGAGTGTTAGTCGTTCCTGTTGCATCATTATCTGATTCGAAGAATTCGGATGTCGATACCGAAGGATTATCCTGTAATTGTGGATCTCTTACGGCTAAACCAAATTGAACTTTTCCACTGAAACCAAAATCCGTATCAAAATCATCGTCTAGGTTGCGATAAGAAACGAGGTGTTTAGCATCCACTGTTCCACCAAACCACTCAAAAGCATCGTCATTAGCAAAAGATACTTGAATAAAATCAAGTTTTGTACCTCTTCCAACCGATCCCATTGTAAGACCGTTGATTTCCTGATTCGGCTGATATACGTAACCACCGAATTCGATGCGTACATATTTTAATGAACCTGAGTTGTCGTTGTTGTCAGGAGTCGTACCGCCGCCATATTCAGTTTTAGGGGAGATCGGTAAGCCTTCAATATTATTCAATCCGCTTGAATTGTTATTGGCAGCTTTACCGAGGATGATCACTCCACCCCAATCACCAGGATTTCTTAAGCCGGGCGCCTGGTTAGAAGTAAAAACAATAGGTTGTGAAACGGTACCGTTAGCGATCAATTGTGAACCTTTGGTTACAATGAGTGCCGCTCCGGCTCCAGATTTATCACCAAGAATTACGCAACCTGGCTGAATTGTTAAAATAGAATTATTAGTAATGTAAATTGGGGCAGTTAACAGATAGGTTTGTCCCGAAGTCCAAGTAGTGTTGCTGGTGATATCACTTGATACCGTTGTTGTTGCTACAGGATATACTTTGCTGTTAGGATTCCATTCTGTCCAAGCATCCGTCCACATAGGACTTGGAGCCGGCGCAAAGGCACCACGGTAGCAAGTTTTTTCAAAAGCGAAGTTTTGAGTTTGCGCAAAGGCCGTACTTATAAAAAGTAGACTTGCTGCAGAGAATAAAAGTTTTTTCATTTTCGGTTTGATTTATGATGCAAATTTAGAGCACAAATGCAGGGAAATCATTAAGCCTGAATTACTAAATACTGCGGTTTATGTTAGGAAATTGTTGCGCGGCGATTTTTGGTCTACCACAGCCTGGAAAAAAAATACTCCGGACCTGCATCCGGAGTATCAATTTAGTTAGGTAATCGACTCATTAAAATTTATAGCCTGCTGCAAAACTGAAGGTGCTGCCGTAATTGCGGACGAAGTTGAGATAGTCTCCTTCCTGGTAGGTATTCTTTTTGCGTGATTCATCTGATTTATAATAATAAACTAAATCCTGATGTAAGAGATCACGCACGTTTAGACGCAAATCGAGTTTGTTTTTGAAGAATGATTTGGTCAGCTGCAAATCAATGACGGTCCTCGGTTTAATATAACGGTTCAGGACCTGGCTGTTACCAACGACATAGATGCTTGTTCCAACACGGTTGATCATACCTGTGATGCTATAATTATTTTTAGTATCCACGTATGAAATTCCGCCGTTGATAATGTAGGGTGCCTGACCTTGCATGGCACGGGTGTCAGCCACATTTTGATCTATTCCCGCTACGTTAACAAGTGACTTAATGAGAGAAAGGTTACTGAACACGTTGAGGTTATTGAGGAAAGGCACCGAGTCCTTTTTAAGAATGGCGCCTAGATTCACACGGTATTCTAGCTCTGAGCCATACACATGCGCAAAATTGGCATTTTTAAAGTAGACCTGAATTGTACTACCCTGATACATGTAGCGTTCAATTGGGTTGTTAAAATATTTATAGAAGCCACTGATGGTTAGTAATTGGCCTCGACCGGGATACGCCTCGTAGCGTAAATCAAAGTTTTGAATCGCTGCACGTTTTAAATCCGGATTTCCTGCAATGGATAGGCGGGTCTCCGGATCATACCAGTTGGCGGCAGCCAGTTCGCGGAATTCGGCGCGGTTTAGCGTTTTATACCAAGCAAAACGCAGGGCTGATTTTTCTGCGAGATTGTAGACCAGATTTAAGGAAGGTAGCAGATCGTTCACCGTGTTCTCTACATAAATACTGTCAAATGTTTTATAATCGACAGAAAGTTTTTGAGCGTAGCTTTCGTAACGGGCACCAGTGATAATGCGCCA